>JAGPCI010000088.1 GCA_018058165.1 Bacteroidia bacterium | reverse complement strand
AATAATAAATACCGAATTCCATCAGCCCGTCTCCAATCTTGGGATTATGGCTCGAATGGCGCATATTTTATTACCATTTGCACCCACAATAGAAAACATTTTTTTGGAAAAACCAGAGATAATGGAATAATGCAATTAAATGAATTGGGGCAAATTGCAGAAAAATATTGGATGGAAATACCTACACAATATCCATACATCGAATTGGGCAATTTTGTGATAATGCCTAACCACATGCATGGCATATTGATAATAAATAAATCAGCAATATTATCGCTATCTGCTGGGAATTTTGAATCCGGGCCGATATTGCCTTCTGCAAATTTATCGCCTTCCGCTGGCGAATTTGATGCTGGGCCGATTTTGCCTTTCGCAAATTTGCAATTCGTACAGACGCGATTTATCGCGTCTCAATTGGCACCATTCGCACCATTGGTGCTAATGGCACCATTCAAACAGACGCGATTAATCGCGTCTCTAGCCACCGCGCAATCCATCCCATCAACCACCGCGCCATCCACGCCACCCACCAACAAACCAATCGGGGGAATTACCGGGGATAAAAACCCAATGCTGCATGATAATATTTCGCGAATAATACGCTGGTACAAAGGGAGGTGCTCTTTTGAAATTAATAAAATACATGCAAATTTTGGATGGCAATCTCGTTTTCACGACCATATTATACGTGATGCACAATCGTTTGAAAATATTCAAAACTACATTGCAAATAACCCTGTCACTTGGCATAAGGATGTATTTAATAAATAATTGGACTGCTATTAAACCCAAATTACGCATTAGAAATGCATAATAGATAAAGAAACTGTAAATCAGTTTTATGCAAAACAGCTAACACTTTCTTTATCGGGATTAACACAACTAAATCAAGTAGTTCAATTTTTCAAACCATCTATTTATTAATTTGGTTTAAATATTAGTTCACATTTATACTCCAAAAAATCATCTTAATCCATTCCCTCTTCAACCTAAAAATGCCCCAAGAAATTAAATTTCTTGGGGCATTTTTTAAATAATTATAGCTGACAACATTTAAACCACCATGTTGATGATTTTACCTTTTACAAAAATGATTTTTTTAGGTGTTTTGCCTTCTAGCCACTTTTGCACCAACTCGTCTGCTAACACAACTGGTTCAATTTCTGCCTGAGTCGCAGTTAAGCTAAACTCAATATTGGTGCGGTGCTTGCCATTAATTGATACAGGATAACTAAAAGTATCTTCAACCAAAAACTCGGCAATAAATTTAGGAAATTGTGCATTAATTATATAGTCAGTATTGCCTAAAACTTGCCATAACTCATCAGTTATGTGCGGAGCATAAGGATGCAAACACACCAAAATACGCTGTAAAACTTCGTGTTTATGGCACTTTAAGTCGGTAAGCTCATTAACACAAATCATAAACGCAGGAACCGAAGTATTGAATGAAAATTGCTCAATATCCTCACCTACTTTTTTAATTAACTTGTGTAACGATTTTAATTCTTTTGGAGAGGCAGCATCTTTAGTAACCAATAAACTTCCATTAGCATCAAAAAACAAACGCCAAAGCTTTTTTAAGAAACGCTGAACGCCTTCAATACCTTGTGTACTCCAAGGTTTACTTTGTTCTAATGGGCCTAAAAACATTTCATACAAACGCAAAGTATCTGCTCCGTAATCGGCTACAATTGCATCAGGGCTGACAACATTGTGTTTCGACTTACTCATCTTCTCTACTTCACTGCCACAAATGTATTTTCCATCTTCCAATATAAACTCCGCAGTTTTAAAATCTTCACGCCATGTTTTGAACGCTTCAATATCTAGCTCATTATTTTTGACTAATGATACATCAACATGAATTTTGGCGAAGTTATAGTCTACTATATCATCATTCAGAATACCTTCTTTTTGAAGATTTTTCATATGTGTGTTTATAAGTTCACGATCATTGAGTTTATTAAAACTTATATATGTCTGTTTAATGAACAATCGTTTTGCTATGTCTTCTTGATTTAAATTAGGATTACTTTTGTATGAGTATTGAATTCTATAAACAAAACTACTCATTCCCTGAATCATCCCCTGATTTATCAACTTCTGTGCAGGCTCATTTACCGGAATAAATCCTCTATCAAACAAAAACTTTGTCCAAAAGCGCACATAAAGCAAATGGCCAGTAGCATGTTCGCTGCCGCCCATATACAAATCTACATTACGCCAATAGTTTACTGCTTGTTGGCTTACAAACTCTTGGTCGTTTTTAGGATCCATGTAGCGTAAAAAATACCAACTACTTCCCGCCCATCCTGGCATTGTTGTACTTTCAATAGGAAAACCTACCGTATCAACACAACCTTTTTCTTCATTCCACATCCACTTTTCGGCACGTGCTAATGGAGGTTCGCCAGTTTCGGTTGGTAAAAACTTATCAATTTCGGGTAAAACCAAAGGCAATTTATCTTCAGGAATACAATGTGGCATTCCGTTTTTATAATAAATAGGAATTGGTTCGCCCCAATACCGCTGACGGCCAAATATGGCATCGCGTAACCTAAAGTTGGTTTTGCCTTTGCCATGCCCGCCTTTTTCTATAAACTCTATTGCTTTGGTTAATGCTTCTTTAACACTTAATCCATTTAAAAACTCCGAGTTAACTAAAGTGCCTTCTTTCGCATCATACGATTGTGTTAACTCCGCCAATGCCTCACCAGCTTTTTCAACCACAACCTGAGGTTTAGGTAAATTAAAATGATTGGCAAAAGTAAAGTCTCTTGCATCGTGCGCAGCAACACCCATTACAGCACCAGTTCCATAACCGGCCAACACATAATCGGCTACCCAAATAGGTATTTCGTTGCCAGTAAACGGATGAATAGCGTATGAACCCGTAAATGAACCACTAACACGTTTAACATCAGCCATACGCTCACGTTCGCTGCGGTTTTTTGCTGTGGTAACATAGGTTAACACATCATCAACGCAATCAGCTTCTAATAAATCTTCTAAAAACTCGTATTCGGGAGCAACAGCTATAAAACTTACCCCAAATATAGTATCAGGTCTGGTAGTAAAAACTTCAATATCAAAAGGTTTGTCTTGCACCTTAAAATGCACACTTGCTCCTTGCGATTTACCTATCCAATTACGTTGCGTTTCTTTTAAACTTTCTGTCCAATCTAAGGTATCTAAATCAGCCCTTAACCTTTCGGCATAGGCGGTAATTCGCATACTCCATTGTTTCATTAATTTACGTTCTACTGGATATCCGCCACGTTCACTCACACCATCTTTTACCTCATCGTTACTAAGCACTGTGCCTAATTGCGGACACCAATTTACGTATGCTTCGCTTATGTAAGCTAACCTAAAACCAGAAAGTACCTCCTCACGTTTTTCGTCAGTAAAATTAGCCCAATCGGTTGGTGTAAATGCAGCAAAATCTAACTCAAAACCACCTGTTAAAATACTATCATCAACCCCATTAAACCCTTTTTTACTTAATTGTTTAATTAAGGTTTCAATTGATTCTGCTTTATCGGTTTTTGGGTTATACCACGAGTTAAATAATTGAATAAAAATCCATTGCGTCCATTTGTAATACGATGGGTTTGAAGTGCGTACTTCCCTATCCCAATCAAAACTAAACCCAATTTTATCTAATTGTTCGCGGTACCTAGCAATGTTGTTTTCGGTAGTAATTGCAGGGTGCTGGCCAGTTTGAATTGCATATTGCTCGGCAGGTAAACCAAAACTATCGTAACCCATAGGGTGCAATACATTGTGTCCTGTTAAACGTTTGTATCGTGCAAAAATATCAGAGGCAATGTAACCTAATGGGTGGCCAACATGCAATCCGGCTCCGCTTGGGTATGGAAACATGTCAAGCACATAACATTTTGGCTTGTTTGGGTTTTCGGTTACTTTATAAATATTATCGGCTTTCCATTTGGCTTGCCACTTCTTTTCAATCTCGGTAAAATTATACTCGTTCATTATCAAATAGCTTATAGTTTATGGCTTTAATTACTTGATTTTTAAATTGTATTTACATTTTTTAAACCCGTTTAATTAGCCACAAGTTAATAATATTATCCCCTGTTTTTATTGTTGGGGTTATTGTTATTACTGTTGTTATTATTCCTAAAACGGTTGTTGTTATTGCTACCCGTATTTGGGTTATTAGGGTTATTGCGGTTTTGACCACCCGTATTGCTTTGGTTATTATTGCGGTTTCGGTTGGGTTGGTTACTACCTTGACCCGGACGGAAATTACGGTTGTTTTGGCCACCGCTTTGGTTTGTTCTATAATTGCGGTTATTGCTGCGGTGTTGATTTTGCAGGGCATTAAACTGCACATCCTCTTGATTGTTAAGTTTAATACGACCATCGCTTAAAAGCTCCAAATGATGTAAAATCTCTTCATCACTAAGTTGTTCTTCGTTCCAACTTTTACAAGCTTGTTTCATAAACGAACCTATAAGATTTATAAATCCGCCTTTACTAGGCCCTTCTTCCATATTGGCCGCACGCTCAATCATTTGCTCAATATTTTTACCATAAAAGCGGTAACGAATTCTGCGTTGAGGGTATTTCATTAAAGCAGGCTTTGAAGCAATACTTTCGCGGGTAGGAATTGGATATGGAGAATCTACATCTAATTTAAAATCACTAATTACAAATAAATGATCCCATAATTTGTGTTTGTAATCTGCTACATCACGCAAATGCGGATTAAGCATTCCCATTAATTGTATTAAAGCACCTGCTAACCTATTTCTTTTATTTCTATCGGATTCGGCTACGGCAACTTCAACCATTTTTTGGATGTTTCTTCCGTACTCCGAAATTTGCATAAACCCACGATCAGTATTGTACTCGGGCATTTCTACTTGGTATTTCATCAATATAAATTTCTGTGTATTGTAAGTGGCCTAAAAAGGCATGTATTATAAAGCCTGCAATTTATAAGATTTACCTTTATAATCAGCATGTTTTTTTTACCCCTAAATGTATAGTTGTTAATGACTAAAATTCAACAAATTAACTATAAATTACAAACTTAATTAACAATGTTTCTAAAGGTTAAATTTACACGGGCTGTGTTAATTTTTGTAGTTGGTGGCAAGCGGTGTAGCCAGTGGGTTTGTGTAGTGCCTTTCATAACCAACAAGCTGCCATGTGCTAATAATACCGATACCGTTTGATTTGTTTGTTTGTGTTTTAATGCAAATTTACGCTCGGCTCCTAAACTTAGCGAGGCAATTGCACCATTTTTTTTTAAGTCTTTTTCGGCATCGCTGTGCCAAGCCATTCCTTCGCTGCCATTGTGGTAAAGGTTTAATAAACAAGAGTTAAACTGCTCGCCAGTTTTTGCTTCAATTAGCTTTTTAAGTGCTATAAGTTCGGGTGTAAAAGGCAAGGCATATTTGGTAGTTTTAGAATAGGTGTATGCAAATGGTTTTTCGCCATACCAAGCTACTTTACGAGCTGTAATTATTTTTTTGCCCATAATAATGGCTTCATCATTACGCCATTCTATGTTGTTTAATAAGGCATTTAGGTAATTATTTGCTTGAGGTTGTGTTATAATTTTTCCGTAATAATGCACCTCGCCATCCATTGGCAGCAGGTTATTATTTGGGTTGATGGGTGGTAATTCAAATAAATTCAATGCACAAATTTATAAAAAAGACGTTAGAAAAACCATTTTAACCTAAATCACACATTGCAAATGCATAATCGATAAATTATCGGTAAAGGTGTTTTAAAACCAATACCTAAAACGTTTAAATTCCATTTTTTTTATGAATTCAAAACCAGATAAAAAACAATAACAATCAATAAGTTAGATTATTTCTGCACATTAACCACATTTAATATCGAAAGAAAATTCATTCCTACATACATAAATGTATATTTGATTAAGCAAAATAAATCATCATGAAAAAAATCCAGTTTACTGTTGCCGTTTTATTAACTGCCACAGTTGCGCTAAATGCGCAAGTTTATCATGCTGTTACTTCATATTCATACTCATCCGAAGGGTTATATGCAAAAGTAATAAAGGCAAATCCCGCAAACCCAAAGATTATATATATGGGTGCCCAAAATGTGAATTTAAATTATAAAGGCTTTTTTGATACGTATGATTTAACCCAAACAGATACTGTTAAAAGAATAAAACGAATGGGCATTCAAACCGATTCATTTGGTGTTACAGATTTTGTGTTTCGTGGTTCGGATATTTATGCAATTGGCTCAAAGGGGTTACAAATAATAAATGCCAGTACACCCGAAAACCCTGTATTTAGTAAAAACATTAAAACCATTAATAACGGAACGGGCACAATGGGCATTGGATATATGACTGCTTCCATACTTATTGAAGGAAACAAAATGCACTATGGTGGATCTAATTATTATCTTATTGATATTAGTAATATTAACTCTTGCACTAAAATTGCCGAAAGAAGTTATTCTGGAATTAACAGTGGAAGTATTGTTCAATTATCAGCAAACAAGGTACTAATAGGCGATGGCTATGATTTAAAGATTTTTGATGTTTCTGCTGCTCCTACTGTAACTTCAACAACTTTAAGTACACTTTATGGCGACCCAAAACAAATGCTTTATGATGAGAGTAAGAGAATTATTTATACGACCTTTGCAACCTCTTCTCAAAACTATATTTATTCGGTAAATATGGACAATAACACCAAATTAGATTCATTTAACTATTTGTCGGTTAACGGCTTTAAACCATCAAGTCATTCCAGTATTAGCTTATATAAAGATACCTTATATATAGGAACGTCTTTGGGTATTGCCCTATTTGATGTAAGTAATCCATCCGACCTTCGTTTTATTGGTAAATTAACTACAGGGGGCTCCAATGCTGTTTATGTTAATGATGATTATATAGTTACGAATGATAATTATAACTTACGTTTTTATCGCAGAGGTTCAGCGCCAGTAACTTCGGTTTATGAAGAAACAACACTTTCAACAATTGAATTATTTCCAAATCCAGCACAAAAAAGCGTTTCTTTAATTTTAAATCAAACAACACAACCTCAAATTCAAATGTTTGATAATTTAGGTAGATTAGCAAAGAATTGGATGTCTACTAGCATTTCTGATAAACATGAAATTCCACTTTCGGGTATTAAACCAGGAATTTACTTTATGCAAATACAAAGTGGTAACCAATTTATAACTAAAAAACTGTTGGTTGAATAATTGTTTAAACCTAAGCTTTAACCACTTTTTAACGGTGTAATTCACTTAATATTTGTAAACGAAATAAGACTATAATTAAGCAATTTCACCTAAAAACGGCTTTTTTACGGCATTTTAAAATCATTACTCCTGCAAGGTTGTTATATTCGTAAGCAGATAAATATTTAAAAAGAAAACATGATAACTTCCAAAGGATATGCAGCATTTAATGCTACAACAGATTTAAGCAATTTTGATTTTACACGTAGAGATGTTGGTGCAAATGATGTTTTAATTGAAATAATGTATTGTGGCGTGTGCCATAGCGATTTACATGCCGCCAGAAACGAGTGGCAAGGAACAGTTTACCCAATTGTACCCGGACACGAAATTGTTGGTAAAATAACCGCAATTGGTAGTGGGGTAACTAAATTTAAAGTGGGCGATTTAGCTGGAGTTGGTTGTTTTGTTGACTCGTGCCGTACTTGTAAAAACTGCCAAGATGGTTTAGAACAATACTGCGATACTGGCTCAATTGGTACCTACAATAGCACCCGCCTTGATGGTAAAACCCAAACTTTTGGTGGTTACTCTAACAATATTGTGGTTGATGAAAATTACACACTTCATATTTCTGATAAACTTGATTTAGCAAGGGTTGCGCCATTACTTTGCGCTGGTGTAACCACCTACTCGCCATTGCGACATTGGAAAGTGGGCAAAGGACATAAAGTAGCCGTTTTAGGTTTAGGTGGATTGGGCCACATGGCTGTAAAATTTGCTGCTTCGTTTGGTGCAGAAGTTACTGTATTAAGCTCAAGCCCATCAAAAAAATCTGATGCTGAACAACTTGGAGCACATCATTTTGCTTTAAGCAGCGATGCCGCAACCATGAAAAACTTGAACTTGAATTTTGATTTTATTATTAATACCGTTTCGGCACCGCACGATTACAATACCTATTTACAGTTATTAAAATCTGATGGTGTAATGGTATTATTGGGTGCACCTCCAACCCCATCACAAATAAGTGCTTTTAGTCTTTTAGGCAAACGCAGAACTTTAGCTGGCTCACTAATTGGTGGTATTAAAGAAAACCAAGAAATGCTTGATTACTGTGCCGAACACAACATTATGTGTGATATTGAAATGATACCCATGAGCAAAATTAACGAAGCCTACGAGCGTATGATAAAATCGGATGTTAAGTACCGTTTTGTGATTGATATGGCTACTTTGTAAGGAGTTATCAGTTCCATCTAAGAAATATAAAAGCCATCGAATTATCGGTGGCTTTTTTGTTTTGTGTGTTCTATAAAATATATTGCGCACATGAAAAACCTAGCCTTACTAGCCTTTATTATTACATTGGGTTTAAACTCATGTAAAAAAGACGAAGACAAATCCATTTCTAAATACACTTTAGTAGTAGTTGATGCGAACCAACAAACCGAATATACTGGTGCATCAACCCAAAAAGCTGTGGTAGTTAAAATAATACAAGGCAGCCAAATGTTGCAGTATAAAGATATTAATGCCAATTTAGAAGTTGTAACCCCAAACTGTGTAGTTGATGGATTTTATATACCCAACACCACGCCTCAATACAAATACAC
>JAGPCI010000356.1 GCA_018058165.1 Bacteroidia bacterium | reverse complement strand
TTTTGGACTCATTAACTAATTTCACCTTTAAAGGCAATGAGAAGTTTCTGTCAAAAAAATACACTTACATGGCGGTGCTTTCCTATAACATGTTTAGGGATAACAAAAAAACAACTGCATACCTAGACAGTTTAGCTCCCTATGTAATTAATTCAGAAAACCCGATAATAGAACACAAGATAGAATATAATATTTTGCGAGGAAAAGTAGCGGCCGAAAAAGGAAATTACAAACAAGCTTATTCTTCGTATTATGTAATTAAAAAAATGCTCGATTCTTTAGATAATCCTTGTGCTTTTAATACATACTATAATAATTTGGGCGATTTGCTTTGGCAGCAGAAAAGGGGCGCAGATGCGCTTTATTATTGGAAAAAAGGAGTTGAGATATTGATTGCTTGTCCGGAAATAGATACACTTGATAGGTATGCACAGTTACAAGTAAATTATGATAATATAGGCATCTTGTGCGAAAAACTAAACCTATTTGATAGTGCGGTTTTGTATTACAATAATGCATTAGAAATTAACAAGCTTAGTTTAAATAAATATGGTTCTACAAAATATAACGAGCGAACTAGGGGAGTTATATTAGGAAATTTAGGCGGGACACTTTTAAAGTTAGGTAAATTAAACGAGGCCGAAAATTTATTAAGTGAAAGTATAAAAATAAACGACAAAATTAATTTTGAACCATACGATGCCTTACTATCTAAAATTAAATTGGCTGAAGTTTATTTGTTAGAAAATAAAATTGCTTCGTTTAACACCTTAATAAATGAAATTGAAAAAGGAATCCCTCAATACGGTGGATTAGTTGCACAAAAGCGACTAGCAAGATTAAAGGAAAAATATTACGATAAAATAGGCGATTACAAAACGGCCAATAAGTTTTTAAAGTTGTATTATAACCTAAACGATTCTATAGACAATATACCTGAAACAGAAACTAAGCACGAACCTAATAATATTCAAGAGTATGATGACATGGAAAAAATCCACCAAATGTCGTTGTTAAAACAACAAAGTAAAACTCGAAGTTTATTGCTTTACTTAGCTATTGGATTTTTGTTTATGATGCTTTTAATAGCTTTTATTATTAAACGAAATCAAGCCATTACCAGTAATCAAAATCTTGAATTAACTAGACTAAACAGAAACAACCAGATAGCAAACGCACAGCTCTCTGATAGTTTGCTTTCGTTACAACAAAGTTATGATGATAATAACAGGATATTAAAAACGGTTGCACACGATTTACGAAGTCCTATTGCTGGTATAATGAGTTTAGTAAGGCTTATAAAATATGATGACGGCCTTAGCAAAACTGAGCTAAACGAATTGATAGATTTAGTTGAAAAATCGGGTGATAATGCACTTGTGTTTATTGAAGATTTACTGCTGTTAAACAATAAACCTGAAACACTTGTTAGGTCAAAAATTGATATTTTGCCAGTGCTAAAGTCGTGTGTACAGATAGCTGAAGTTGCTGCAAAAGCAAAAAATCAATATATACAATTAAACGCCACAAGTCGAGTATTGCCTATTAACCAACAAAAAATTTGGCGTGTAATAAATAACCTATTGTCAAATGCTATTAAATTTAGCAATGCCAATACGGTAATTCGTATTAATTCAGAAATTACGGCTACCACATACATTATTAGCGTATCCGACCAAGGAATAGGTATACCAGACGATATAAAACCTAAAATTTTTGTAGCATATTCTGGTGTTGGTAGGGCTGGTACAACAGGCGAAACCTCATTTGGACTTGGGTTATCCATATCAAAACAAATTGTAATTGCCCATGGTGGTAAAATTTGGTTTAATAGCGAGCATGGTAAAGGAACTACTTTTTTTGTTGAACTACCTTTAGTTTAATTGTAGCTTTTAATTATTATTTTTAACTTTACATTTGCCGCCTTTATAACATTTGCTTTCTATAAATAATGGCCAAACATAAAATAAAACGATTTAGCGAATTTGATCAATATCCCCATACTTTTGATTTTGCTTACAACTTAAAAGGTAAATGGCACAAAGAGGTTTTTAAAAACGAAAACCCTATTGTTTTAGAGCTAGGTTGTGGTAAGGGTGAGTATACTGTAGCGTTGGCAACCGAGTATAAAAACAAAAACTTTATTGGCATTGATATTAAAGCCAACCGCATGTGGGTTGGTGCTAAAGCAGCGCTTGATTTAAAAATGAATAATGTTGCATTTATGCGAGCACTAATGGATAGAATTAACGAATTATTTGCACCAGGTGAGGTTGCTGAAATTTGGATTACTTTTCCAGATCCGTTTATACGCAACCGCAGCGCAAAACACCGTTTAACACATACCCGTTTTTTACGATTATATCAGCAAATATTAGCACCAAATGGTATTATTAATTTTAAAACAGATAGTACCGAGTTATTTAATTTTACTCAAAACATGCTCAATCATTTAGGTATAAAACCTACCGTAATTGATTATGATGTGCACAATAATCCAGAGGCGGAACCAATGCTTAAAAATGTGCGTACTTATTACGAGAACTTTTTTATGGCCAAAGGCAAAA
>JAGPCI010000355.1 GCA_018058165.1 Bacteroidia bacterium | reverse complement strand
TTTCGCTGCGTTTAACTTTGCGCACTTCTTCGGCTTGACGCTCAATGCTCATGTTTTTGTGCAACATACCCAAACCACCAGATTGTGCCATAGCAATAGCCATGCTGTATTCTGTTACAGTATCCATGGCTGCCGAAATTATGGGCACGTTAATTTTAATATTTTTAGTTAGTTGGGTTGAAGTATTTACATCACGCGGAAGTACTTCTGAAAAGGCGGGAAGTAATAAAACATCATCAAATGTTAATCCTTCTCCGTAAAACTTAGCTTTGTCGTTTATCATACAAACAATACGTTCTATTATTTGCCGTGCAAAAATAGGCCAATAAATGGTACTACCGCAGTTTTTTAGTTTTTTTTATAAAAACCTTTATTTAACCGCATAAATCAGCCATTTACACACCTTTTACTTATAGTTGTTTAAGGCCTGTTTTAAGGTAATTAGCAACTCGTCTTTAAGTTTTAGGGGTGATATTATTTTCACTTTATCGCCATAACTTAATATTTGCGCTTTTAATTCGTATGAAGGAATTACATCTAAAGTTATTTTAAACTCGGCCTCATTATCTACCAATATTTGTTGGGTTTGATGCAGTGGCTGACTTTTAATGTATGGCGCTTCTGAGGCACTAAAACTTAATGTAATTAATTGAGGTTCGTAATCGTTTACTGATATACCAAATGAGTGCTTAAAGAACTCAGCAGGATTAAAACTTGCATTTCTTGTAAAGCTTGTATTGGTAGGAATTATTTGTTTGATGCGCTCTAATGCAAAAGTTTGAATTCTGTTTTTATCAACCAACATACCTGTTACATACCACCTGTTACGGTACTCTTTTAACACATAAGGATGCAGTTGATAATGTTTAACGGTTGTATGCGCAAACCCTTGGTAATGCATCATTACAGCTTTTTGTTCTTTAATGCTTAAAAGTAATTCGCTTAAATATTCGTTTCCTTTTTGGCTTAAACTTTTTTCGGTTTCAATAATCTCCAAAAAATCATCATTACCATATACATTTCTTAAACTTACGTAGTCTTCTATTTTTTCAACAGATTGCATAAATTGTTGAATAGGACCGATGCCTTCAAACTGTTTTAGTAATGAGCAAGCAAAGCCTAATGCATATAAATCTTCTTGCTTTAAGGGTAAATTATTAATGCTATAATTGGTATCGGTGTAATAATAACCGCGTAATTTTCGGTCGTACAATATTGGTGCATGGTAACTTAATTCCTCATCAAATTTCATGTCGTAAATATCACCATCAATGGTGCGTGCACTCACACTGCCAAGGCCTTGACAAGCCACAATTAAATCTTGTTTTGATGGGTAACGTTTGTGTTTATTACGTAAAGCTCCATCAATAATGCGGTAACGTATAAATGCATTTTTATTTTTTGGCATAGCTGCAAAATAGTAATTTCAAACCACACTTACGCAATCTTTAATCCATTGGGCGCGGGTTGCTGTGGTTGTAAAAGTATTACGCCACCTGTATTATTAACGGCACCTAACACCAAACACTCGCTTACGTAATTAGCAATTTGCCTTGGTGCAACATTAATAAGCGCTATAACTTGTTGGCCAACCAATTGTTGGGGTTGATAAAAAGTAGTGATTTGTGCAGATGATTTTTTGATGCCAATCTCCTCACCAAAATCTATGGTAAGTTGATAAGCGGGCTTGATAGCTTTTTCGAAAACGCGAGCTTCTTTTATAGTTCCTGTTCTAATGTCTAGTTGTTCAAAATGCTGCAAGGTTAATTCCATACTTCAAGTTTACAGAAAAAACAGTCTAAGGTTACAAAAAATGTATGCCTAAACAATACAAGTTAAATCATAAAAAATACCTTTTGTAAAACTTGCTATTCTCCTTTTTTAATACCAGCTTTACTTAGTAATTGATGGGCCAAATTATAGCAATAAAATCAACCCCAATAAATACAAAATTTTGAGCACCAACAAACATGTTTAGACACAGGGGCAAAACCAGAAATTTAAGTCATAATAAAAAAATAGCATCCTTGCTTTCGTTTGTAGCGGGGGTTGTAAATGTTGCTGGTTTTATTTCGGTGCAGCGATTAACCACAAACGTAACTGGGCATTTTGCTTATTTTGTTGACGAGGTTTTTAAACTAAACTTTGCTGAGAGTTTTATCTATTTTTATTACATATTATTTTTCTTTTTAGGCTCGTTTATCTCCAGCTTATTTGTAGAAATAATATCCCGAAAAAACGAACAATATATTTATGTTATTCCAACAATTATTGAAAGCATAATTTTATTTGCAGTAGCCATATTTGGCCATTACCTTACCACAAACCATGCAAATACAATTGCATTTACCTTATTATTTGCAATGGGTTTACAAAACTCTTTGGTAACCAGAATTTCGGATGCAATTGTAAGAACTACGCACTTAACAGGACTTTTTACCGACTTAGGAATTGAGTTATCACAATTGTTTTTTTACAAATCGGAAGCACAAAAAGCCAAATTACTTACAACCATAAAACTTAGGATGAGAATTATTGCTTTCTTTTTTATGGGAGGAATTTTTGGTGG
>JAGPCI010000087.1 GCA_018058165.1 Bacteroidia bacterium | reverse complement strand
ATTCGCAAGTACTGCTGCGTTGCGCATTGTGTAATTGGTAAACAGCAAAATTTTCTGGCTCTAGGTGATGGTCTATCATCACTTTTTTTGCGCTACTTGCTGCTACTAATTCGCCAAGCTTATTGATACGTTTAAGTGCATTAAAATCTAAACAAAAAATTAAATCGGCATTAGCAACAAGGCCAGCAGCTTTATCATGTTCAGCTTCAAAATTAACAACTGTTTGCTCATTTGGCATCCATTTTAAAAATTCGCCATAATCTGTTGGTGAAACCACAACCGGACTTAGTCCTTTTAAAATTAAATAATTATATAGCCCAAGCGAAGACCCCAAAGCATCAGCATCGGGTTTGTGGTGCGTTGTAATTACTATGTTTGGCTTAACGGCAGCTTCAAGCAGCGGTTTTATTTCGATTATATTATTCAGGTGCTGATTTTTTAAGTTGGCAAAGGTGAGAAAAACTAATGGATTAAGCAAAGGAATAAAACAACTTTAAGAACTAATTTACAAACCTTTAAAAGGCTTCGTTTAGGGTAATATAAAAGGCCTCTCTGCCATTTTCGCCTATTGCATAATCAAATCTAAAGTTAATTTTTTCGCGTGGTATGGCTTTAAACCTCAGTCCTACGCCATACATGGCTTTAACATCTTTGTTTAAATCGCCAATTTTTGTTGCTACATTTCCCACACCACCAAACGCTACCATGCTTAATGGTCCCCAAATTTGTTTACGCAATTCTGTTTGAAAAGTAAGAGCATTTAAATCCCTAAATCGGCCGTAGTAATATCCCCTAAAATAACTCTCGTTGCCCAAAGTGCCTAATAACCTATAAGGTACATTGCCTTGATTAAATAATGCATACGTTTGAAATGCTAAAACGTTTTCTTTCCATAGTTTCACATATTTTCTTGCATCAATATTTACATTGGTAAATGTGCTGCTACTACCCAATTTATTGTGGTGTAGGGTTGATGAAATATCAATAATGTGGCCTTTTGTAGGAAAATAAATATGGTTACGGTTATCAAAAGTTATTATTGGGCCCAAACCCAAACTGTGGTATCCGTTTGTGCCTTCAAACCCAGAAGTTGCCATTATGCTGTTGGCTTGGTTTGATACGTTGTACAATTTTTCAAAATCAAATTGTAAACCAACATACAGGCCTTTTTTTATTAATCGAGTAGCTTTAAGGTTAAATTTAAATTGATTAAAGCTATAAAGTTCTTTGTTAATATAAGGGGTGTTTGAGCCAATACCCCAATAGTTTTCGATAAATTTTGTGTATTGCATTAGGCCACGCAAACTGTATTTGTTTTTATTGGTAAACACATCAAACATTGGCCTAATACTGTACTGATGGTTTTGGGTGTAACTTAAATTTAAACGCACCACAGAAGGACGGGTTAAACTATCGTTATTTTTAGCCCTAAAAAAATGCGAGAAAGATAAACCACCTTGCCAACGGGTTTCTGGTTTGTATGATGCAAATGGAATGATAAAGAAGTACCTTTTTTTCGGATTTGCAGAATCGCCTTGCACTATTTTGTAACCCCAATCCATGGTTCGCAGCACAAAGTTTTTTCGCTGTGCAAATAAGTTGGTGCTGATGGCAACTACCAAAATAAAGAGTACTATTTTTTTTGCTAAAGCCATTTAGATTTTATGCCAATACTTTTTAATCGGTAGGCCAAGTTTATGCCCAAAGTATGTGTGTTTAAATTAACAAAGCTGTTTTTAAAAAAATCTACATTACCATCGTAAGCATAAAACACACTTAAAAACCACTTGTTGTGATTGTATCCCGTAAATACTTTTGCATGAAAAGTTAACTCTATTGGCAATCCGCTTTTGTAGCCCACGTTTGATTTTGAGGTGTACCAGCCAGTACCCATGCCAGCAAATACTGCTGGTGCAAAAAACCAACGGCCGTTTGTTGATACAAAATTATACGCATAACCAGGGCGAAAACTTAGGGTATAAAACCGCATGTCTTCTAATCCATTTAAATCTGAAAAAATACTATCGTTATCTATTGATTTGGGTATGATGGACGAGTCGGCAATTAAGCTTCTAAATTGAAAATTGGATAATAGTACAAACGAACCTGCTGATTTTATTTGTTGTTCTTGCTGCGAAAATGCAGATCGCATGGAAAACTTTTTATGATTAGCAGCGTAAAAAACATTTAAGCCTCCGTTGTTTACATAAATATCTGGCCTAATCCTTTCGGCTGCAAAATCGTTGTTACTGCGAAACATCCCCTGAAAGTATCTGTAATAAATTTCGCCACCAAATTTGCGTTTGTAATAACCAAACGAAAAATCAAAATACTGACTTTTACCAAACCTTAATTCGTTACTTTCTGTACCTGGAATTTGCACGCTAAATGCAACTGTAAAGTTTTGAAAGCCCAAGGCCAAACCTGCTTGGCCTTTTACATTAGGTTGTAGTGATATGCCAAAATCTCTGGTACGGCCAAATGGGTTTACCAATAAGCTTATGTCGGTAATATACGAGTAACTTTGTATGTTATATTTTCTATCAAACTCCTTAATACAGGTTGTATCTGTATTATCACCAAAGCAAATCAATGGAGTAATAAAGAATACGAGCCATATTAGTGAGTGTTGTTTTTTTATCATTATGGCTTTAATCTTCCATACATGCGAGGAAAAGGAATACTTTCGCGAACATGTGGCAGTTTGCAAACCCAAGTTACCAAACGCTCAAGGCCTAACCCAAAACCAGCATGTGGCACCGAACCAAACCTACGTAAATCTAAGTACCATTCAAACGCTTCCATTGGTAACTTATGTTCGTTAATTTTTTCGATTAATAAATTTAAGTCTGTTTCACGCTCACCACCACCTACAATTTCGCCATAACCTTCGGGGGCTAAAGTGTCTACACCACGGGCAAATTGGCTATTTTCTGTATCACGTTTTAGGTAAAATGCTTTCACTTCGTGTGGCCAGTTGTAAACCATAATTGGTCTATCAAACAAACGAGTTAAAACAGTTTCGTCACTTCCACCAAAATCATTGCCATACTCAAATGTACGTGCGCTATTTAACCACTGTGGAATGTTACGTTCTTGCTCTTCCAAATCAGCAAGTTCTTGTTTTAGTTTATCAATTTTTGCTTGGTTAAAACCAATTTCTCCTTTTTTCATTCCAGGAGTTTTAATTTTTTCTTCGCGGTCTTTTATTTCGGCTTGTGCTGCTAAAATTTGTGTTTTAACGTTTGCAAGTTCAGTTTCTAAACTTGCAATAGCATTTACGCCATCTACATCAACTTCACCTTTAATAATTTTTACAGCCTCATCGTAAGTTAATCTAGGAAAAGGTTTAACAATATTTTGTAATAAACTAGTATCTCTGCCAATTAATTCTAGCTCGGCTTGGTTGGTTGCTAAAACATCTAATACCACTGCACGTAAAAATTGTTCAATTACATCCATGTTATCATTGTTATTATGAAAAGCCATTTCGGGCTCAATCATCCAAAACTCAGATAAATGTCTGCGTGTTTTACTTTTTTCGGCTCTAAAAGTTGGACCAAAAGTATAAATTTTATTATGAGCCATGGCCATTGCTTCGCCATATAATTGGCCCGATTGAGACAAATAAGCTGGCTCTCCATAAAAATCAGTTTCAAACAAAGTTGAAGTTCCTTCTACAGCATTACCTGTAAATAAAGGAGCATCCATTTGTATAAAACCTTGGTTCTGAAAAAATTTATGGATAGCAAAAATAATGGTATTTCGTATACGCATAATTGCCCACTGACGTTGGCTGCGTAGCCATAAATGGCGGTTGTCCATTAAAAATTCAACCCCATGTTCTTTTTTTGCAATTGGGTAATCGCTGGCAACTTGTATTAACTCAATATTGGTAGCTTGTAATTCGTAACCGCCTACTTGTTTTTCGTCTTTTACAATTTTTCCTGTTATGGTTAACGAAGTTTCTAAAGTAGCTTTTTTTGCATCGTTAAAAATATCTTCGCTAACTAAATTTGCATCCACAACACATTGGCACAGGCCAGTTCCATCGCGTAAAAGAATAAATACTAATCCTTTACTTTCTCTTTTGTTAGCAGCCCAACCTTTTAGGGTAATTTCTTGGCCTTGGTATTTGCTTAAATCTTTAATATACATTTGTTACTTTTGTTGCTTAATAAATAAAGTGCGAAAATAACAATATTTACTACTTGTGTTTATGTACTTTTACAAACATTGGTATAATTTTTTAAATCACCCTTATGTTAAAACAAGGATTACATCAAAAACAGTTACAAAAGCTCTCTCCGCAGCAAATACAATTTATTAAGCTATTGCAACTTAATGCTGTTGATTTACAGCAGCGTATTGATGATGAATTGATAGAAAATCCAGCATTGCTAAAAGGCGATGATGAGGATGCTGCCCCAAAAGAAAAAGTTGAAAACGAAGTGGAAATTGCAGAAGGAACAGAGGCGGAAGAAAACATTTCGGTAGAGGATTATTTAGCAGACGATACTTTTGATGTAAAAGAATATGTGAATGATGATTACGATTCTGATGGTTTTCATTTAAGTGATGAGGGTGGGGAAGAAGAGCGTAAAGATATTCCGTTTGCAGTAGCAGCTAGTTTTCATGATGGATTGATGCAACAATTTATTTCAATCGCCACTGATGAAAGAGAAGAATTAATTGGCACCCAAATAATTGGAACTATTGATGATGATGGCTATTTACGTAGAGATTTAGATGCGATGATTAACGATTTGGCTTTTGGACAAAATGTGGATGTAAGCTTGGAAGAAATGCAAGCATGTTTGGCTAAAATACAAACGCTCGACCCTGCGGGTATTGCTGCTACATCGCTACAAGAGTGTTTAATATTGCAGTTAAGGCGTAAAAATCATGATAAAAAAGAGGTGGTTTTAGCTGAAAATATGATACGTGACCATTTTGACGATTTTACCAAAAAACATTACGATAAGTTAATTAAGCATTATAAAATTACCGACCTTGACCTAAAAGATGCAATTACAGTTATTACGCATTTAAATCCTAAACCAGGTGAAAGTGCTTCTGCAGGAAAGCCTCAATATATTAATCCTGATTTTGTGTTGTTAAATACAGATGGCAAATTGGAGGTTCAACTTACTGCCCGTAATGCGCCCGATTTAAGGATTAGCCGCAATTATATGGAAACTTTAAAAGGTTATGATGCAAATCCTAAACCAACTAAAGAGCTTAAACAAACCGTTCAATTTATCAAACAAAAATTAGATAGTGCCCGTTGGTTTATTGATAGCATTAGGCAACGTCAGCATACTTTACTTACTACGATGAATGCTATTTTGCATTTGCAATACGAGTATTTTATTGATGGTGATGAAACCAAAATGAAACCCATGATTTTAAAAGATATTGCCGAGCGGGTTGGTTTGGATATTTCTACCATTAGTAGAGTGGCTAACAGTAAATATGTACAAACAGATTTTGGGGTAATTCCGTTAAAGTTTTTCTTTAGCGAAGGGATTACCAATGATGATGGCGAAGAGGTAAGCAGCCGTGAGGTAAAAAGTATTTTAAAAGATGCTATAGAAGCAGAAGACAAGCGCAAACCTTTACCAGACGAGCGTTTGATGGAAATTTTAAAAGATAAGGGGTATAATATAGCACGCAGAACAGTAGCTAAATATCGCGAACAGCTAAATATTCCGGTGGCACGTTTGCGTAAAGAAATTTAAGGCAAACTATTTAGTTATTATTATCAGTAATTTTCTCATCGGTTTTTTCTTTTTCCGATTTGTTAATTGCTTCTGATAATGCTGACATCACCTTTTGGTTTAATTCCTCATCTATGTCTGTTATCAAACAAAGGTTTTCGGGAATAATTTGAATAGATTTTGTGTACATAACTTTATTATTTTTGATTAATGGGTTATACAAATGGAACACTATTAAAACGATTAAAAGCAATAAATGGGTGTATAGTTATTAACTTTTATTTAACACTGTGGTTAAACCTTGATGAGCTAACAAATCGCAAAATGGTTAAGTTCAAACATTTACTAAGTGATTGGGGTGAGTGTTAAGTTTTTCTTTTATCAGTCAACACATTAGGTTATTTTTACGCCTTAATTATGCAGTTTAAAAACATTGTTGGACAACAACACATAAAAAATAAGTTAATTCACACGGTAAAAAGTGGTAGAATTAGTCATACGCAGCTTTTTTTAGGAGCCGAAGGAGTAGGTGCACTCGCATTGGCAGTGGCTTATGCCCAATATATAAATTGCCCTAATGCTACCGAAACAGATAGTTGTGGCACTTGCCCATCTTGCATTAAATATACCAAATTGGTTCATCCCGATTTGCATTTTACCTTCCCAATTGTTACCATAGATAAGAAGAAATTAAGCAATGATTATATTGAACAATGGCGCAAGGCTTTTGGCTCAAATGCTTATTTAAGCGAGGTAGATTGGATTTCGACTCTTGATGGTGAAGGCAAAAAACAAGGCAATATTACTGCTGATGAATGTAGAGATGTGGTGCGCAAATTGGGTTTAAAACCATACGAAGCAAAGTATAAAACGGTTATTATTTGGATGCCTGAATATTTGCGCTCGGAGGGTAATATCTTATTAAAATTATTGGAAGAACCGCCCGAACAAACCTTAATTATTTTGGTGGCACAAGATGCAGATAAGGTTATTGCAACCATACTTTCTAGAACACAAACCATGCGAATATCAAATTTGCAGGAAGATGAAATTGCCAATTATTTAATTAACGAGCATCAAACCGAACCCGAAAATGCGGCTGCTATTGCCCGAATTTCGGAAGGAAGTATTGTGCAAGCCAATAATTTATTAAAAGCCGGAAGTGCTAATTATTTTGAAATGTTTAGCTCTTGGATGAGGTTGTGTTATAACTCGAGGAAAGAATTAGAAAACTTAACACCTTGGGTTGAAAAGGCCGCTGCACAAGGTAGAGAGTTTTTAAAAAGTTACCTTATTTATTGCCAACACATGCTACGTGCTTGTTTAATTTATAAGTTTGGCGATGAAAAATTACTGAGGTTAAACAAACAAGAAACAGAGTTTATTAAAAAGTTTAGCAGTGCATTAACCGAGGATAATATAGCGCCTATTGTGCAAGAGGTTAACTTAACTTCTATGCACTTGGAGCGTAATGCCGATTTGAAGATTACCTTTTTAAATCTTTCTTTGTATATTGGCAGGCTGTTGAACAAACAGAAAGTTGCTTAACACGTATTTATCGTGTTAGGTAAAATTAATGGTGTTGGGTTGATTTAGTTAAATTAACAAACAACACTTTATTTATAACTGTATTTTTAAATATATATAACAACATGGGTTGTGGTTCAGGTGGATGCAGTACAGGTGGTTGCAGCAGTGGAGGCTGTAGTACCGGTGGATGTAACAAAGTAAATACGTATGATTGGTTGGTAGACATGGATTTACCAGCATACATGAAACCTTTTGATATTGTAGAAGTAAGGTTTAAAGGCACACGTAAAGAGTTTTATCAAAACGTAAATAATGTAGATATTACCAATAATGAGTTGGTAGTATTAGAAAGCGAAAGTGGGTTTGATATTGGTAAAGTTGTGCTAAAAGGCGAGTTGGTTAAACTTCAACTTAAAAAAGCTGGAATTACCGATTACGAAACACATCCTTTTCCTAAAATATTAAGAAGAGCTACAGAAAATGATGAAGCCCGCTACAAAGAAAATTTAGAGTTAGAAGTTCCTACCATGTACAAGGCGCGTAGCATTGCCATGGAGTTGGGTTTACAAATGAAATTAAGCGATGTAGAATACCGTGGCGACAGACGAAAAGCTACTTTTTTTTACACTGCAGATGATCGAGTAGATTTTAGGGAGTTAATAAAACGCCTTGCCGATTCGTTTAAGGTACGTATTGAAATGCGCCAAATTGGTTACCGCCAAGAGGCAGGCCGTTTGGGAGCAATTGGCTCGTGTGGACGAGAATTGTGCTGTAGTACTTGGCTTACAGATTTTAAATTGGTACATACCAATGCCGCACGTTACCAAAATTTATCGTTAAATCCACTAAAACTTTCGGGCCAATGTGGTAAACTTAAATGTTGTTTAAACTTTGAACTGGATGCATATCTAGAAGCTTGGAAAGAATTTCCGGATAATGATAACTTAGTGCTTGAGTTTGCAAATGGTCCTTATCGCCAGGTAAAAACAGATATCCTAAAACGATTAATGTGGTTTGCACCGCAAGCTTTTGGTGGCGAATGGTTGAGTTTAACCGTAGATGAGGTTAAAGCTTACATGGAACAAAATAAGGAAGGTATTAAACCCGAATTGGTTATTCAGAAAAAGGAAATTATTAAGGTTGATTTAGATTTTCAGAATGATATGGGTGTTGACAGTTTAACCCGATTAGACGAACGCAAATCGAACCCAAAACGCAACAATAAAAATCGTGGTCGCGAAAATACTAACCGTAACAAAAATACCAACGACCGTAACCGTGAGCCACGTAATTCAAACACTCCTGTAACAACTGAGGGTGCTGTAAATACGCCTCAGCCACCACGCGAGCCAAGAGAACCTCGTGCGCAAAGCGAAAACAAAAACCGAAATACCAATAATAACCGCAATAACAATAACCGTAATCGCACACCGCGCGAAAACAATCCACCAACTAACCGTGAGGGGGCAGAAAATAAACCGCCATTAACACCACGCGAGCCAAAAGAAGGGGATGCACAACCGCGCGAGCCACGTAATAACCAAAATCGTAACCGTAATTTTAAAAATAACCGCAACCGTAATAACAATAACGGTGGCCCAACTGACAATACTCCGCCAGCTTAATATGAAAAAGG
>JAGPCI010000086.1 GCA_018058165.1 Bacteroidia bacterium | reverse complement strand
CATCAGTTATAAAAGCTCCTTATGCATATGGATTTGAAGATGCTGATATTTCTGTTGCTGGATGGCGCATTCAAAATTTAAACAATGGTGTTAAAGGTTGGAATATTGATAATGTAGGATTTAATGGTACAAAAAGTATTGCATTACGTAACTTTAGCAATTCGGCTATTACCCACTCACGTGATGAGTTTAATTCGCCATTAATTGATTTAACTACTTTAGGAAGTCCTGTTTTAGGATTTAGAATTGCTAATGCAAAAAAGGTTTCGGGTGATGTGCTTGAAATATTTATTAGTGGTGATTTTGGTCGTACAGAAACTAAAATATACTCTGGTTCGGCAACAAGAAGTTTAACAACTGAGTTTGTTCCAACATCATCAGATGATTGGAGTTCTTTTGTTTTTGATTTAACTCCTTATAAAAATATGACCAATGCGCGTATTCGATTTGAGTTAAGAAATTTAAGAGGAAACAATATATTTATTGATGATTTTACAATATCAGCTTCTACAGGTTTGGTAGATAATTTAAAGCAAGAAATGGCATTTAATGTATACCCTAATCCGATGGGCGATGCAGCTTATGCACAATTTGAGTTAAAAAATGCACAGTTGGTAGATATTAATATTTGTGATATTGCTGGTCGTAAAATTACCACACTACAACAAGGCGAAATGCAAGCAGGAATGCACAGTTTGACCATAAATCGTAATGGTTTGCAAGCGGGTATTTATCTTATACAAGTAACCACCAAAAGCGGAACATTTGTGCACAAGCTTGTAGTAAACTAAAAAAAATTGTAACCTGCATACCGAAACAGTGAGCTTTTTACTCACTGTTTTTTTGTTTTTATATAAGTTAGTAATATTGCCGTATGACAAAGAATTTAGTGATTGTTGAGTCGCCTGCAAAGGCGAAAACTATAGAAAAGTTTTTAGGAAAAGATTTTACCGTAAAAAGTTGTTATGGCCATATACGCGATTTGGCGAAAGGCGATGATGCTATTAGAATAGACAAAAATTTCGAACCTCAATATGAAGTTTCTGCTGATAAAAAAGCAATAGTAAGCGAACTAAAAAAGTTGGCCAACCAAAGTGATATGGTTTGGTTAGCTTCCGATGAGGACCGTGAGGGAGAAGCAATTTCTTGGCATTTAAGTGAGGTGCTAAATTTAACACCTAGCAACACCAAACGAATTGTTTTTCATGAAATTACCAAACCAGCAATTTTACGTGCAATAGAAAACCCACGTGGTATCGATTATAATTTAGTTAATGCACAGCAAGCACGTAGGGTTTTAGATAGGTTAGTTGGTTTTGAATTATCTCCAGTTTTATGGAAAAAAATTAAAGGTAGTTTAAGTGCTGGTAGGGTTCAATCGGTAGCGGTAAAATTAATAGTTGAACGCGAACGTGAAATAAGTGGTTTTACTTATTCATCAGCATTTAAAATTGTAGCTCGTTTTAATGTGGGCGGCAAACAAATGGATGCCGAATTAAGCAAAAGATTTACTAAAGAAGAAGATGCACAAGCTTTCTTACAAAAATGTATCAATGCCGATTTTACCATCAATAACCTTGAGGTAAAACCTGCTGAAAAATCTCCTGCTCCACCATTCACCACATCAACCCTACAACAAGAGGCCAGCAGAAAATTAGGATATGGAGTAAGTGTAACCATGAGTATTGCGCAAAAACTTTACGAACATGGATTTATTACTTATATGCGTACCGATAGTGTAAACTTAAGCGAATTGGCAATTGGTGCCGCTAAAAGTTACATCACCAATAACTTTGGCGCACAATACAGTAATCCAAAAAGATACACAACAAAAAGTGATAGCGCACAAGAAGCGCACGAGGCCATACGTCCCACTTATTTTGAGAATGTAGATATTGATGGCACACCACAAGAAAAACGTCTTTACGATTTAATTTACAAACGTGCCATTGCATCTCAAATGAGCAAGGCACAAATAGAACGCACCATTGCGCAAATTGGCATCAGCACATTGCCTGATACCTTAACTGCAACAGGTGAAGTGTTAAAATTTGATGGTTTTTTAAAGGTATATTTAGAAAGCACAGACGATGAAAGCGAAGGCGAAAACAGTAAAATGTTGCCACCATTAAAGGTAGGTGAAAAATTATTGTTGATTGATATGGAGGCTGGCGAAAAATACACACGACCTGCACCAAGATATACTGAAGCAAGTTTGGTTAAAAAACTAGAAGAGCTTGGTATTGGCCGACCTTCTACCTATGCGCCTACAATTAGTACCATACAAAAACGTGGTTATGTAGTTAAAGAAGATAGAGACGGAAAAGAACGTAGTTTTACAGTATTAACACTTGATAAAGGCAACATTAAACGTGCTGTAAAAAGTGAAAAATATGGTAGCGAAAAAGCTAAACTTTTTCCTAGTGATATTGGCATGATTGTAACCGATTTTTTATCAAAACACTTTGATAAAATTATGGATTACAACTTTACTGCAAGTGTAGAGAAAGAGTTTGACGAGATTGCTCGTGGCCAAGTTGTTTGGAATAAAATGATTGCTGATTTTTACAAACCTTTTCATGAGGATGTAGAAAGAACAACCGAAACAGCCGAACGCCAAAGTGGCGAACGTACTTTAGGAATTGACCCAGTAAGCAATAAAAACGTTTATGCGAAGGTTGGTAAGTTTGGCCCGTATGTGCAGTTAGGCGAAGCTAGCGAAGAAGAAAAACCACAATATGGTAAACTATTGCAAACCCAACGCATCGATTCTATTTCGCTTGAAGAAGCATTAGAATTGTTTAAATTACCACGTACACTTGGCGAATACCAAAGCAAAGAAATTTCTGTGAATGTAGGCCGATTTGGACCATACGTTAAGTGGGGCGAAGATTTTATTTCTTTACCACGTGGTGAAGATTTAATGGAAGTAGGTTTAGATAGAGCAATAGCAGTAATTAACGAAAAACAAACCGCTGATGCTCCTGTAGGAACATATGATAATAAGCCCATAACAAAAGGTAAAGGCAGATTTGGGCCCTTTATAAAATGGAACGATTTGTTTATAAACGTACCTAAAGCGTATGATTTGGATACCTTAACTCAGCCACAAATGAATGAGTTAATTGAGAAAAAAATTGACAAAGAAGCCAACCGTTTTATACAACAATGGAGTGACGAAAAAATTGCTATTGAAAATGGAAGATGGGGTGCTTTTATTAGGTTTGGTAAAAAAATGATTAAAATAGCGCGTAAAGAAGATGGTGAAAAATATACCAACGAAGACCTTGCTGTTATTAATTTAGATACTGTTAAAAAATTAATAGAGAAAGAAGAGCCTGATGCATTTGCTAAAAAAGCACCTGCTAAAAAAACAACCGCTAAAAAAGCCGCTCCTAAAAAAACAGCAGCTAAAAAAACAGCGGCTAAAAAAGTAGCAAAAAAGTAGTACTGTATTTCAATCACGTGTAATGGACGAAAAGGAAATTTATTCGTTAGTTGCTTTACTTGACGATAATGATCAAGAAGTACTTGAACATGTTGAAAGTAAACTGTTTTCGTTAGGCACAAGTATTATTCCTTTGCTTGAATTACAAAGTAATGAGCTTAGCAATAGCCAACAAAAAGAAAGGCTTAAACGTGTTATACATAACCTGCATTACGCCCAACTTTTAAAGGAGCTTAAAACATGGTTTAATACTCCCGAACACGATTTAATTACAGGTGTTTGTTTAATTGCACGTTACCGTTATCCAAAATTAAATCCACAAGATATTATTAACCAAATAGACCAGCTAAGGCTGGATATTTGGTTAGATATGCACTATGAATTAAGCCCATACGAAAAGGTTAAAGTAATTAATAATGTATTGTATAACGAGGCTGGTTTTAAAGGAAATTTAGCTAATTACCATGCCCCCGAAAACTCCTTTATTAATGATGTACTTGCTTCAAAAAAGGGAAATCCTATTATGCTTGCTGTTGTTTTTATTTTAATAGGACAGCGATTGCACCTACCAATTTTTGGCGTTAATTTACCACAGCATTTTGTTTGTGCTTATAAAGAAGAAAAAGCAGAATTATTAACCAACGATCCATTTAATTTTAAATCGAAACCGGATTACCGTGAAGGCCGGGTTTTGTTTTATATTAACCCATATAATAAAGGTGCTGTATTTAGCAAAGCCAATTTAGAGTTGTTTATTAAGCAATTAAAAATAACCCCTCAACCCGATTATTATGAGGCATGTAGCAACCTTTCTATCATTAAAAGAATTTTAAGAAACCTAGTAGTTTCTTACGAAAAACAAAAAGACACACACGAAGCTAATGAGGTTAAAGATATGCTTTTAGCACTTGGCGAAAGTTACTTTAGTTACAACGAAGAGTCTCAATCGGAAGAGGAAGAGTAGGGTTAATTTTGGCCAAAGAATACGAAATTAAGTGTTAAAATAAATCAATAATTCAAACCACAGAAATATTGGTAAGCTAACCACATTACATCTTAATAATATTACCGTCTTCCATTTCAATAATTCTGTCGGTACTTTCGGCAAACTCGTTATCGTGGGTTACAATAAGCAAGGTTTGTTTAAACTCGTGTGCCAGTTCTTTAAAAATATTAAACACAATATCGCCATTTTTTTTATCTAAATTTCCTGTTGGCTCATCACCCATAATTATTAGCGGGTCGTTTATTAATGCACGAGCAATGGCTACACGTTGTTTTTGCCCACCAGATAGCTGATTGGCTAATTTATTGGCTTCACTTTCAATACCTAAAATGCGCAGCTTTTCCATTGCTTTATGCTCTATTTCTTGCTCAGAAAACTTGCCTAATTTTAGTCCAGGTAACATTACATTTTTAAGTGCAGTAAACTCATTTAGCAAGTAATGAAACTGAAAAACAAAGCCAATTTTTTCGTTACGAATCAAAGCTAAATCGTGTTCTTTTTTACCTCGCATTACCACACCATCTATTAACAAATCACCTTCGTAATCGGTATCCATGGTTGATAAAATATATAACAAGGTAGATTTTCCACAACCAGATTTTCCAATAACCGAAACAAACTCGCCTTGGTTAATTTTAAAACTAACTTGCTTTAAAACCTGCACCGTTACTGGGTCGTGAAAATATTTACTTATCTTATTTGCTTCTAATACAGTTTTCATTTTACTTACCTCTAATAATTACAACAGGGTCTATTTTACTTGCTTTACGTGCCGGAAACAAACCCGCAAAATATGTGGTAACCAACGAAAACAAAGTTCCAATTAAATAGTACTTAATATCATAGTTTACAGGATATGTTTTTATGGTTGGTAATGATGCAGTATTAAATGGAATATTATCAATAACAACCGATAATCCAAAGCCAAATATCAACCCTGCTACACCGCCAACTAAACCAATGCTGATGGCAATAGAAATAAAAATTGCATTCACATCTTTACCCGAAAATCCTGTTGCTTTTAATATCGCAATCGAATCCATTTTTTCGTAAATCATCATGTTTAAAATATTATAAATACCAAAACCAGCAACTACCAATAATGTAATTCCAACAGCATACGAAATGATAGATCGAATAGAACTTCCTGTTTCAAATTGAGAATTGGCTGTTTGAATATCCTCACTATCAATAGTAAACATTTTAGCGTACTCTTTAGCCACTTCTGGCGCCAATGCAAGGTCGTTTAACTTAATTTGAACATCTGTTACATAATTATTGGGCTTACCTAATAACTTTTGTGTAGTAGCCAACGATGCATAACTATGCATATTATCAAAATCGCGCATGCCCGATTGAAAAAAGCCCACTACTTTTAATTGCACCCTATCCCCTCTTGATGTGGTTACTTGTATTACATCGCCAATATTGGCCAACATTTTTTCTGCCAAACCTGTACCTAAAATGATGCTATTAGGTGTATTTTTTAAATCGATATAATTGCCCGCTACAACATAATCTTTAAAGAAAAAAAGTTTTTGTTCAGCAATTACATCTACCCCATTTATTATACCCGTTACATCTATTGCACCTACATTGTAAAACACTTGTGCCACTAATTTAGGTGCAATACCATAAACCCTTTTATCTTTACTAAGCGCATCAATTATTGCCCCATAATTATATACTTGTGTACGCACACCACTCGGTTTAATAGATTGTATAAAATGATGATCGTTTTTAAATTTATCACTTAGTGTTATGGGTTGTTTTGGTGTAGCTTTAATTTCATTAAAAAGCCTAACATGCGGTGTTCTGTTTAAAATTAAGCCATCCAATAAATCGTTTAATCCGTTCATAAAACCAAGCAACGCAATAAACATGGTAATGCTAAAAGCTACACCAATTGCGGCTATCATGGTTTGTCGCCAGCGTGCTATCAGTAACGACTTAGCTATGGTAAAAATTAATTTTTTGTTCATTTTATTGGTGAAATAATTTCATCATCGGCAGTAATTCCAGATATAATTTCAACACGCTCATAATCTTTCAACCCAACTTTAACTTGCACTTTATCGCCATTTGCTTTGGTTACAAATCCATCCTCGCTCACTACTTTTCTTGGCAAGGTTAATACCTTACTTTTTGTTTGAATAAGTATGTTTGCTTCAACCGTTAAATTTGGATATAAAACAGGAGGCGTTTGTGTGAATTTTGCTTCAACCAAAAAGGTTTTTGTACGCTCGTTCATCAAAGGATTTATTTTTTCGATTACTGCTTCAAAAACTTTTCCTTTATAACTATCTAAACTAATAAATACCTGTTGGCCATTTCTTAGCCTTACAATATCATACTCATCAACCTGTAACTCTATATTAAAACTATTGGCAGCACCCACCACAGCAAGCGCCATCTGCGGAGTAACAATTTCACCTTTTTCTTTTAAAATGCTATAAACCTTACCGTCAAATTCGCTTTTTACATCAAAATCGTTTTGCATTTGTTCGCTTATTAATAAATTTCGTTTGGCTTGCTGCGAGGCAAAATTAAGTTGACGGTTTAATTCGCCATATTTTAACAGTGCCGAATTATATGCAGCACGCGAATTTTCAAAACCCAATTTACGCTGGTCTAACTCCACTTGCGAGCCTACTTGTTGGTTCCATAAAGAAAGCTGACGGAAGTATAAAGACGAATCTAACTGCCATTTACTTTTAGCAAAATCTATGTTAACTTTTGCTTCGGCTAGTTTACTTTTATTGGCATTGTAATCGTTAAAATTAGCAGCCAGTCGCGCGTTTTCTGTATTTAGTTTTGATGTTTGGTTTACCACAGAAAGCAATAAACTTCCTCTTTTAACTTCATCGCCCTCGGTTACATAAATATTATTTACAATGCCGCTAACGGTAGCAAAAACTTGGTATTGATTAACTGCTTTAATAACACCCGATGCATAAACCGACTCGGTTACATCTTGCACAGTAGGCTTAATTTTTTCGACTTTGCTTTTACATGCACCAACAAATAATAAAAGCACAACTAATAAGTTTAGTTTATTCATTCATCAAAGCTATAAATATAATTGAATTTGTAAAATGATACCCATCATAAACAACATGTTTTATTTGTAAAATAAATTGTGTAAAATCGAGCAACCATAAATAACCAAGCAAATGCTACAACATATTGATTTAACCAAAACATTGGTACTTGATATAGAAACAGTGCCACAATACCCAAACTACCAACAAGTGCCCGAAAATTGGCAAAAACTTTGGGATAAAAAATCGGTATTTATTAGAAAAGATGACAATCAAACTTCAGCAGATATATATCCCAGAGCAGGTATTTATGCCGAGTTTGGGAAGATTATTTGCATATCAGTAGGCTTTTTTAACCGAAGCGGAAACTTTTGGCAGTTTAGGATAAAATCGTTTTATGGTGATGATGAAAAAATACTGCTTGAAGAGTTTGCAACCATGCTTAATAGGCATTTTGATGACCCTGAAAACTTGTTATGTGCACACAATGGTAAGGAGTTTGATTTCCCTTACTTATGCCGCAGAATGATTATTAACCAAATAGAAATACCCCGTATTTTAAACATAATAGGTAAAAAACCTTGGGAAGTAAACCACTTAGATACCATGGAACTTTGGAAATTTGGCGACTTTAAAAACTTTACTTCGCTTGAGTTATTGGCCGCAACCTTAAATATTCCAACGCCAAAAGATGATATTGATGGTAGCCAAGTATGGACCGTTTATTGGAATGATAACGACCTTGAGCGCATTAAAACCTACTGCCAAAAAGATATTATTACGGTAGCACAACTCATCCTTAAATTTAGGGGTGAAGATTTGATGGACGACCACGATATTATTTACAGTTGATTATAAAATATCAAACCAAAAAAATAATGGTAAACTACAACGTAGCCAATAAATACGTATATTTACCAATCTATTTACAAAATGAAAAGAGAGAAAAATTTAAAAACTGTACGCAAAGAAATGGAAAGTTTTTTTGCAGCTAACAGTAAAAAAGCATTTAACTACAAACAAATTGGCGCTGCATTAAATATAGAAAGTACTGAAGGAATAAATTACATCATTCGTACTTTAAAACTAATGGCAAAAGATGGAATAGTGGATGAAGTTATGCCAGGTAAATATTTAGCATTGGTAACATCACATTTTATTACTGGCCGATTAGAACTTACCCAACGTGGTGCAGGCTTTGTTATTCCTGATGAAGCAAGTAATACCAAAGAGGATATTTATATCAGTTCTCAGAACTTAAACTCGGGCTTGCATGGCGATACTGTTAAGATAAATATATTTGCCAAACGTGGTGGTAACCGTGTGGAAGGCGAAGTGGTGGAAGTGATTAAACGCAAGCGTGAAGAGTTTGTAGGCGTAGTTGAACTCGGCCATAATTATGCCTTTGTAT
>JAGPCI010000354.1 GCA_018058165.1 Bacteroidia bacterium | reverse complement strand
AAATATGACTTACTTTTTTTGTAACAAGCATTTTAAAAGATTCATTATTTATCCAAACACTATCAAATATTATTTTTTTTGAAGTATTAATATTTAATTTAAAATAATATTCTGTACCACTACCACCTTCAGGTGTTCCAGCAATCCAATTTTGTAAACTTGCATCCAATAACGTAAAGTTTGTAGTTGATGTATTTGGTGCTGATTTTTTATTGCAAGCATAAATAATTACTAAAAAAATAAAAAAGCTTACTAATAACTGTTTCATTAAATTTTTAGATTTATTTGTTTTAAAGCTTGTTAATTAGGGTCAATATGAACCAGTATAATAGTATATCAAATGTATAAATTAACTTACGGTTAGTTAATTTGATTTTTAAAACTTATTAACAAACTGTTTTTTAAGTATTTATACTTAATTTGATATATTTAGTAAGTAGTTCTCGTTATTGCAGGTTTAACCCGTAATCTAATCAATAAGATGGCGGCTCGGCGTCCGCCATGACGGAATAAAAAAAACGGGTAAAAAATTACTTTTTTACCCGTTTTAAAATCTTGTAGTATGTTGGTATTAGTTGTTCTTGTAGTTTTCTGGAGCGGTATCCAACACTTCCATTTCGGTCATTTCTTTGTCGGTTACCATTTTATCGTCAAACGTGGTTTGTTCCAATTCTTTTTCTAGGTTTAAGCTGTTGTCTTCTGGTCCAGCCAAAGCGTTTTCTTCTTTGTTAAACTGATAGCTTTGGTCAACATCGCCATCAGCTTTATTGGCTTGCAACGATTTAAACGCATACATACGTGCTGCTTTTGAATGTTGTATTGCTCTGTGTGGGTTTTTCATGGCAAACATTTTCTTGGCTTGTTTTTGGTGTGCAACAGCTTTAGATAAATCACCCGTATAGTTTTTGTTTTTAGCCACCGCAGTTTTAGCTTTTACAATAACAAAGTGTGTACGTTTAAGCACTTTTTGTGCATGTGCCATACTTTGGTTTTTTGCATTTTGCATCGATTGTGGGTGACCTTTAACAGCATGTGATTTTACTGGTTGTGGTCTAACTGGTCGGTTTTGTGCATTTAAAGTTCCAATAAATACAAACATTAATGTTAACGTACTTGCAGCAATTGGTTTCATGTAGTTTTTCATAGTTTCTAGTTTTTTATACGGAGTAAAACTTGGCAAAAGTTGTGCCAATAATTCCATTAAAATCATTGACCGTTTGAGTGTCCCGCATTTCTGCGGGACGTATCGAAAACCAATGATTTGCTAAAAAGCCATTCTCGATACATTCCGCAATGCTGCGGAATACTCGAATTGACATTTTAGTTAATTCAACACTTTTTTGCCTTTGCTTTTACGTATTCTACAACTTACCACTTTGTATTCGGGGCACATGGCTTCGCTATCGTGTTCATCAGAAGTAATGTTGTTTAACATTATTTCTGGAAAATGGAAAGTAGAGCTTAAAATGCCAGCTTTTACCTCGTCGGTAATTTTTGCTTTAATGTCAACCTTTCCTCGTGGAGATTCTACACAAACCATGTCGCCATCTTTAATGGCATTGCTTTTTGCATCAGCAGGATTAATCAGCAACACATCTTCGGTTAAAATATCAACATTACCTGTTCTTCTGGTCATGGCTCCACAGTTATAGTGTTCCAATTCTCGGTTGGTGGTAATAATGTAAGGATAATCCTTGCTGTGTGTTTGCAATTCGTTGCTTTCTTCAAAAGGGTAGAAGAAAAATTGCCCTTTACCATGTTTAAATTGGGTAAGGTGCAACCGTTTGGTGCCTTTACCATCTTGTAAAACTGGCCATTGTTTACCGCTGTTGCCTAAAGCGCTCCATTTTACACCTTCAAAAAACGGTACAATTTGCGAAATTTCTTGCAACATGTTGTCTGCTGTGTAATCGCATTGGTCGTAACCCATTTTACGCATCATTTCAACAATAATTTGTCCGTCGGGTTTGGTGCCTTCAATTGGTTCAACCACTTTTTGTACACGCTGTATTCGTCGCTCACCGTTGGTAAATGTTCCTTCTTTTTCTAAAAACGAAGAAGCAGGAAGTAACACCGTTGCAATTTTGGCTGTTTCAGTCATAAACAATTCCGAAACTACCAACATATCTAAATTCGATAAAGCTTTAATTACTTTTTGAGTATTAGGGTCGGTTTGAACCACATCTTCACCAATAATCCACAAGGCTTTTAAGTCGCCACTAATGGCTGCATCAAACATTTCTGGTATTTTATAACCTACATGGCTTGGCACTTTTGCACCATAAAAAGCATTGTACTGTTTGTTTACGTTAGCATCGGTAACATCTAAATAACCAGCACCTTGGTGTGGTTGAGCGCCCATATCGGCAGCTCCTTGTACGTTGTTTTGTCCACGCAAAGGATTTACACCAGAACCTTTTTTACCAATGTTACCCGTAATCATGGCTAAATCGCCAATCAATTGTACGGTATAAGTTCCTTGTGTGTGCTCGGTAACTCCCAAACCGTGGAATTCCATTGCTGCATGAGCTTTAGCATAAGCCATAGCGGCTTCTCTTACCAACCCTTTATCTACACCTGTAATTTTCTCCAGT
>JAGPCI010000353.1 GCA_018058165.1 Bacteroidia bacterium | reverse complement strand
TCATAAGAATTGGAAAATACCAAATAAGGTATAAAGATGACTTAGAAATGCTTATGAAATTATTGAAAGCGATGGGAAATAACACTCATATTATCTATAAAAAGGATTATTAATTCGTTTAAGCAAAATCAACTAAGAGTTAAAAGGATCGCGGATTCCGAAGCTTCAGAAGGGGTGCATCCCCAAGTCATAAATCTACCTGAATAAAAGTATTCAATTAAATTCTCAACTAACATTTATCTTATTTACACACCAATACTTTTTTATACTTGCACCATGAGTAACACACAACGTTTTGTATCCCTTTATGGCTTTTTCTCTTTTAATTATCCAAGTTATTGGACAAATGAAACAGATGAAGCAGGGCACTATATTTTTTTTAACAACAATGGCGGGCAAGGTGCTTTGCGCATTATGCTTTTACCTAACGAGTTTGAAGGTGAAGATGCTGCTGTAAAAATGTTGGAAGAGGTTTACAAACAAAACAAATCTTTCGACCCAAGCCTAATTGCTGCTGGAGAAAATCGTTTTGTTTCGTTTGTTAAAGAACATGATATTAACGGTACAAACTTTACTGTTTATTATTGGGCTACTGCTAAGTTTGATAAAGTGGTGTTGTTTACTTTTACGGTTCAAACCGATTTAAAAACTTTACCTGCTTTGCTGCAAGAAAAAATTGAAGTAGAAGAAATGGTGGCTAGTTTTGAGTTTTTAAGTGGCCAAGATCACCAACATTAAAAAGATATTTATACTTACTCCCAACAACCCATGCTTGGCGAATTGCTGCGTGGATTGTTTTTTATATCAACCGAAATGTTTGTTTGTGTACCTGTATTTTTTGCAGGCGAGTTTGCTTTAATGCGGTAATCGTAAGTTACAAAGTTTTCAAACAATGGGTCTTTATTTAGCACATTGCCATTGGTGTTTAATGTGTTTTGTTTTGTTTTAATTAGGTTTGATTGAATGATTGGTGTGGTAATGGGTAAACCATCAACATTTGCGTTAATTAAAAACTCTTCATCAAGGCTACCATAAATGATATTGTTTACCAACTCAAAACTTAAATTATACCGTGCTACTACATTGCCATCTTTATCTGTATAAGGTGAATTATCAAACACCACAATAGGATTTTGGCGGTTAAACTTTGTGTTAAAAGCTGCTATGGTATTATGTACCAATTGATATTTGCCACCTAAAGCACCAAAAAATCCAAATTGGCCACAGTCGGTTATTAAATTATTGGCCGCTACTATATGCGATGAATACCCAACAATACCAACCGCTGCCATATTATAAATTTGACTTTGTGTAATGGTTAAATTTGGATTGCTGTTAACCGATTGCGAGTCTACTTCAATACCAATAGATCCGTTTCTGATAATGGCACCAGTAATTATATTGTCTTTGCTACGCGGCAAAAAACGTAAGCCAGTCCATTGGTTACTTAGTTCTTTGTATTCTGCGTCAAGCCTAGTGCCTTCAAAAATTACAGGGTTATTTGCAGTGCCATTTACAATTAAAGTACCTGCTACAAATAAACTCGATTTGTTATGAGAGTGAATTCTGGTTCCTGCATCAATTGTTAAAGTACAACCTTCGGGCACTAAAATGCTTTCGTAAATTACATAAGGTTTGTCTGCTGTCCAACGTAAATTACCTGATGTGCAATCTAAAATAGAATCAGTAAAATAATTCGCATCTTGACCCCAAGCTACCAAGTCTACATCTTGTTGGTTACCGTTGGTTTCAAATATTATTTGGTCGGTAACTATAAAAGGAAGGTTTTGGCTACTTGAGTTTATGTAACATTGAATAAAAATTATTAAACTGTCTTTGGCATAAATTTCTTTACCATAAACTTGGTTTACACTTTGCCCATCAATATTTAATTTAAATACATTATTACTATTGCCCGCAAGCCTAATATTGGTTTTTACACCATTGGCATTTGGGTTGGTAATGCGCAATTGTTTGGTAACAGATATCGGCCTTGATCCACTTGAATCTAACTGCGAAAAAACAGTATCAAACATAATTGTATCAACCGAAAACGTAAGCTTTGCAGACGGGTCTGTAGTAAAATCATCTTGAAGTTTGCAAGCATTAAAAATGCCGCTAAAAAATACCGCAGCAATAATAAATATGTAATGTATTGTTTTCAACTTAGCGCAAATATGAGGTATTATTACGAAAAGTGCCTTATTTTATTGCTATGCTATAGCTACAAAACACTAATTTAGTGTAGTTTCCTATTTTAAAATATCGCTGATGGCTATGTCGGCATGGCTAAATTTAAACGTAAAGCCAGTTTCCATAATTTTTTTTGCCGAAACATGCTGACTTCCTAACAACATTGTGCCCATTTCGCCAAACAATAACTTAATAACAAAGGCTGGGGCATTGGGTAATAGTATAGGTTTATGTAATTGTTTAGCCAATATTTGTGTTAATTTTAAATTGGTTTCGGGGTTTGGGGCTACACCATTATACACTCCACTTAAATTTTTGTGGGTTATTAAACGTAAAAAAATCCTACACAAATCATCAATATGTATCCAGCTGGTTTGCTGTTTGCCATTGCCTAAAGCCGCTCCTA
>JAGPCI010000006.1 GCA_018058165.1 Bacteroidia bacterium | reverse complement strand
GATGTGGTGATACAATTAGGCGAATTAAAAACCAACAGCATGCAAGAATACATGCAAGCATTATCAAAATACAACAAAGGCCAAACAGTAGAAGCAACAGTAATTAGAGGAGAAAAACATGTTAAACTTTCGGTTACTTTTTAGCAATTATAGGCACAAAAAAGAGGCGCGGAAACTTTGTTTCCGCGCCTCTTTTTTGTGTTGTTAACAGTTATTGTTTTATTCCAGTAGAAGTGAATAAAACATCGCCCATGCCAAAGTCTGAAACTTTGTAACTATAGGTTAATCTTTTAGTTGTTGCATCAAAAGTAATATGTTCATTGCCATTGCCAACAATATTTGCACTAAATGAAGATGAATCTTCATCATAAATAACTAGAGTTTGGGCGGGAATACTTGCCTTAAAATTACTTCCAGTTGTTACTATTGCACCTGATGCTATTAAAATACCATCTTCTGAAATATTAATGGTATTATTTGCACCTTTAAGAATACTAAATGTTGTAGCACCCGAGTCTGTTTCGCCACCAATGGTGCTTATGTAGGTTGCCGTGTAATTTCCCACTGACAAATCACGCGCATCAGTAGAATTATTAGTAGATGAATTTGAAGGGGAGCTTTCCTCTTTTGAGCAGCCAACCAAAACACTGAACACCAACCCTGTTGCTATTGCAGCTATTATTCTTATAGATTTCATGTTCGCAACATTAAGCAAATTTAAGCAACCAAGCACTTTAATTTTCAATTAAATCGCTTATTTCCTAAGCAACAATTCAACACTATCAATCGAAAGCAGTTGGGTTAATTTTGCAAACCTAAACTCTACAAAGTTAATTACCGCTGTTAATTCTTGCATTGAAAGTTTTGAGTTTTCGGGCATTTTTTGTTGGTACATAATACCATTTACCACAATTGGGTAATGCATACCATGATAAATAATATTGGGCAACGAGTCGCGATAAAGAGTTAAATAATCTGCATTTAATAATGGGGGAACAATCCGTGCCAATCCTTTTCCGTCTTGCTGGTGGCAGTTAGCACAATGGGTTTCGTATAACTCTTGTCCGTGAGCTACTGCTTGCATATTTACAGTAGGCGTTTCCATACAAGCCACAACAAAAAACAGTAAACTTAAAATTATAAGTGTTCTCATTCTTCTTTTAAAAGTAAGTCCATATCCTTCATTAGCTTATCAACATCAGTAGCCGAAGTACCATCATAAATACCTCTTACGCGTTGTTGTTTATCAACCAAAATAAATCCTCCGCTATGTATAAATCCTCCAGGTTCGGTGCTATCAACCATTGCAGATGCGTAATAACCTTTCTCTGCCAAATCATACACATCTTTTCTATCTCCACGTAAAAACATCCATTGTTTTCCATCAGCATCTAATCTATCTGCATAATCTTTTAAAACGGTTAAGTTATCATAATCAGGGTCGATGGTATGCGATAAAATAGCTACTTTGTTATTGCCTTTGTATTTGGCATAAACACGCATCAACTCCTTCTTCATTGTTGGGCAAATGGTTGGACAACTGGTAAAGAAAAAATCGGCTACATAAATTTTATTTTCAACAGTTTGGTTAGTTACCACAACACTATCTTGATTAAGCAAACTAAACTCAGGTACTGTTTGATAAATAGTATCCATAATAGTTTTACCATCTACTACAATTTCTTGAGCAATTTTATTACCCAAAATTGGCAATTTATTATCGCTTGCATTGCCACATGCAGCTACACTTGCAATAACTATAACCGATGATAGTTTATTAAAATAATTCATTTTTCTTACGTTTAATTGTTGTTTAAAATAGCTTTGCCTTCATCAATTGAAGTTAATATAAGTACTTTTAGCTTTTCTACTTTTTCTTTTTCGTTTAGTAAATACTTTAAAGAAGAACTATCGTAAGGCAATGCTGGTGTGGCATATCCCCGCATCCAATGCATCATATCTTTATCCGCTTTTACTAAGTTATTGTATCGCTGGCTTAATACGTTTTGCCTTGCAGTATCAACAGTTACTTTTACCAAACTATCTATTTTATAAGATAACTGTACCACCTCACCCATGCGAGGCATCACCTCATCATGAATCGCTAAAACTTCTTTTTCAAGAGATTTTATTTTTTCATCAAATACCTTTTTATCACTATTATTTTGACAAGCTCCAAGTGTAAAAAATGTTAATCCTAATATAATTATGTACTTCATATTTTAAAAAAAATCAAGGGTCAAACTTAACACAAACACTAAGTTTAAAAAACCAGATTAAACGTTATAACTAAAACTAATTAGCAATTGCACCTTGTTCAATCCAATTTTTAATGTAATTAATTTTGTACGCATGCAATGGCCCTGCAGGCGGCATTCTGCGTAACACATCAGTTTTAAGTAAGCATGTAAATAGTATGCTATATTGTGGTTGATGTGGTACCACAAACCTCATCAAACTATCATAACTACTTAACTCCACCTTGCCTGCGCGAGAGCCATTACCATGGCAAGCCGTAAAATTACAATTGGCAACCATTAAAGGTAAAATGGTATTATTAAATGATATTACCGTATCGTTTTCGGTTGATTTAACGATATAAACCTTAGCTGATAGGTCTTCTTGATTGTTTGATACAGTAATCAAAATAGGTAAGCTATCATTTATTATACTTGATGGCGCAACATACCAATTTGCAGCATTTAAAAACCCAATATTTGGGGTAAGTTTTATTATAGTTTGATTAGATTTATTAGTGATAACAAATTGAACACTATCACCAGTTTTAACAAATGCTATTTGTGGCTGAATTGTCAATATACTATAACCATCCTGTGAATTATGCTTACATGCAGTTACAAAACAAAATAGAAAAACAAACGTGATGATAAATTGAATGTTATTTTTTAGCATTTAAAAAGCTATTATTTATTTGTGTTAAACAATCCAAACACAGGCAACTTTTGTATGTGTTTTTTATATAATTTAAAGCCTCGTTACATAACTTAATTTGTAAACATTGACACTTAATAATATTATCTGCGTTACAAAAAAATTGCAGGTTACATTTTGCACAAAATTCAACTTTCATTTAAATTAATTTACCAATAGTTTTTGGGTGATTATTTTGTCATCTACAATTGTTTTAACATAATAAACTCCAGCAGTGTCTAAGGTTATTGGTGTTGATACATTTGCTTTAACTATTAACTTACCAAGCTGATTATAGACCTCAACTTCAGCATGTTTTTGGGTTGATAAAACAACATGTATGATTTCATTTTTTTGTGCCGGATTTGGATAAATATAAACCGATTGTCTTGCTTCAACTTCAACTAATCCAACATTATTATTTTGATGTATTACACCAACTGCATCTAAATCAAAACCACTTTGTGCGAATGGTGTTGGCCAAGGATCATTTACCGGAAATCCCCTACTGTCTCGGCTGCAATATTTAGCTGTGATATTGCCAATTACATCTACCACTTTTATATGTGTAATGTTCATCACATCTAAACCAACTTGGTCTTTTAATTCATCCAAATCAAATGGAGTTCCATAATTGCCAATGTATTTACCTGCAAAATTATTTAACTTAGTGGCATCAGTACCCTCATAAGTATCAAGTTGTGTTAATGTATCATTTAAACAAACCGCATCAAACCTAAAAAAGTTAGTGCCATCGCTACTCACCTCAACAAAAGCTAACTCTAAAAATGCAGTACCAGGTTTTAATGTTTGATCGATAAAGCCATTTTCAAATACGGCAAAATCATAACCATTACCATTCATAATTGGCTTTTCAAATAAAATAATAGCCACTCCGCCATCACCTAAACTAACAATACCATTGCCCGCTTGCCCAGGAACATAAGTTTCGTCTCCTACTTGGGCTTTACCCATAGTGGTATCTGATATGTTTTGCCACCCTCTATTAAGTGTGCATCCTGTTGCCCAATTAACAAACACATTGCTATCTTTATGTATTGCTGATGTTCCCATTACACCTGCTTGAGGTGCAAATTGTCCTTTTGATGTTAAAGCAAAAGAAAAAAGCATTAAGCCTAAATAAAAATATCTCATTTTACTTCTAAATAATAAAACAGAAATAATTGGATAAAAACAGCGCATGCAAAAGCATGTTTTGAAGTTATCAACCTTTATTCCCGAAAGTTTAACTATTAAATTTAGTTGGCAGGTTTTCTGACTTGTGTAAATTTTTACTAACCTTCCCATGACAAACACCACAGTGGCAAAAATTGTAAAAACCTTAAATACACTTACAGCAGCGGGTACTGTTGCAGACTCTCACTGCATTCCCTCATTGTTTAATTATTGCTAAACAAAATTCCAATTGGGCAAATATAACCGCAATTTGTTATGGTATGTCATACAGATTTAAAATGTAGATAATTATGTGACATAAATTATAAACACCTATTGAAATATTAAATCAAGAAGACTTACATTTGTTAGGTAATTTTTAAAAAATAACAATGTCAAAAATAAAATTTAACAACAGTGAGCCTGCCTTTTTTAACGATTTAAAAAAGCGAGTTGACAACTATTTTAATGAAAACAAACTAAAAATATCTGGCAATTTTAATCTTTACTCAAAAACAATTATTCTTCTTACCGCACTAGTTGCAGGCTACATTTGGATGGTGTTTTTTACCCCCGAATCTACCTTATTAAGTGTTTTTATTTGCATAATAATGGGTGTAAATGTTGCTGCCATTGGCTTTAATGTGATGCACGATGGCGCACATGGAAGTTACTCTTCAAAAAAATGGGTGAATACCTTTATGGGTTATAGTCTAAATATCTTAGGCGGTAACGTTTATATATGGAGCCAAAAACACAATATTAACCACCATAGTTATACCAATGTAGAAGGTATGGATGATGATATTGACATCAAACCTTACATTCGTGTTCATCCAGATCAAGAGAAAAAATGGTACCACAAATTTCAACATTATTATGGTTTGTTTTTGTATGGTACAACCTACATTTTCTGGGTGTTTTTTAACGATTTTAACAAATACTTTAGTGGCAAAATAGCCGACCATACTAAAATGCGTAAAATGGATACGCCTGAACATTTAAACTTTTGGATATCGAAAGTGTTATATGTAGGATTATTTATTGTTTTACCAATATTTTTTGTTGGATTTTTGCCCACAGTTGCTGGCTACTTAATTTTAGCTTCAACTGCAGGTATTGTAATTGCAATTGTATTTCAGTTAGCACATATTGTAGAAGATGCGCATTTTATTGTACCAGAAGGTAGCGATACAAAAATTCAAACAGAATGGGCTAAGCATCAAATTAACACAACTGTTAATTTTGCAACTCGTAGTAAAAGCATGAGTTGGTTATTAGGTGGTTTAAACTTTCAGGTAGAACACCATTTGTTCCCTAAAATTAGCCATGTTCATTACCCTGCAATTAATAAAATTGTAAAACAAACCTGTGAGGAATATGGTATAAACTACCGTGAGTTTCCAACAGTTTACAGCGCAATAAAATCACACTTATCACACTTAAAACAAGTTGGCCAAGCTGCTTAACTGATAGTTTTATCAAACAAAAAAACGTCACTTAAATTAAATTTTGGTGACGTTTTTTTATGTAACCACATCAGGGCAGTTAATCCCAAATTAATCAATAGAAGATTTAAAAAATCGAACTACTTGATTTAGTTGGGTTAATCCAACTGAACCTCCTTAAGTAATTCCGCAATAGAAATATAGGTATCCATTTCATCTGGCTTTACATCACTCCAATTCATCCATTTTACCTCTGTTATACTTTCTTCGGTTTGTGGTATAAGTGGTTTATTAAAACTGGAGTGCATTTTAAACCAGTATGTAATTTTTAAGAAATTAAAATTATGCATCCTATATATATGGTATGTACTCGATAATTTTTCTGTAATAGTTAATCCATCAATACCACACTCTTCATTTACTTCTCTTAAGGCACTTTCTTCAGGAGTTTCTTCACCCTCCATTTTTCCTTTGGGCAAATCCCACTTACCCAAACGCTTAATCAACAACACCTGTTTTTGGTCATTAAACACCACACCACCAGCGGCTTCAATTACTGCAAGGTGTGTACATAAATCAGCAAATGCAAAATCTACATCATCTGTTATCATTACATAACCTTTGTTTTTTTTGCTTTCGCACTCTTTTAAATAATGCCCTGTTTTTAAAGGATTATACTCCACCCGAGTGGCCTCTTTGAAGCGCTTATCGGTAATATCTTCTGTTGTTAGCAGGAAAGGTTTATCGTTAATAAAAATTTTATACATTTGCGTGATGCAACAAGTTGATAGTACAGCCGCGAAGATAGCGGAATTTTTATTAGAAATTAACGCGGTTAAATTAAGCCCTAATGCGCCATTTACGTGGACAAGCGGCTGGAAATCGCCCATATACAGTGATAATCGTTTATCGTTATCTCACCCTAAAGTAAGAGATTTTATTAAAAAAGAGTTGGGTAATTTGGTACAATCTAAATTTCCAAGTGCTCAAGCTGTGATAGGTGTTGCTACTGCGGGCATTGCCCCTGGTGCATTATTGGCTGATGAAATTAAGTTGCCTTTTGGTTATGTGCGTAGCGAAGCAAAAAAACATGGAATGGGCAAGCAAGTAGAAGGAGATATTAAACCCGGACAAAAAGTAGTTGTTGTTGAGGATTTAGTATCAACAGGTAAAAGCAGTTTACAAGCGGTGCAATCTTTACGTGAATTTGGTTGCGAAGTGTTAGGCATGGTATCTATATTTACTTATGGGTTTGATGCTGCAAAATTAGCTTTCGAAGATGCAAAATGTCCTTACTTCTCTTTAAGTAATTACGATGTTTTGGTTGAGGTGGCCGCCAATAAAAACATCATACAAAAAGAACAAATGGCTGTTTTGGCCGAATGGAGAAAAAGCCCTAGTACTTGGGGCCAATAATACATCAACCTAAACTTTTATTCCTCTATAACTAACAAATCATAATTTGAAACCAATAATAGAAGCATGCAAATTTATTATGGCCTTATATTTCGGGCTTATTACCGTTATAGGTTTCGTAGTTTTATATCCAGGATTTGCATTCACTTTAAGTAACCCTAAGCGTTATAAATATGGGCATAAGTTGCGTAAATTATGGGGCCGTTGGTTGTTTTTTGCAGGTGGCATTTTTGTTAAAAACATTGAAGAAAAAGGGGTAAATCATAAAAACCAAGCCTATGTAATTGCACCAAATCATACCAGTAAATTAGATATAGTTACATTAACTGTAAAGTTAAAAGTTAACTTTAATTTTATGGCTAAAATTGAGTTAGCACGTGTGCCTGTTTTTGGTATATTTTTTAGAACTATTGACATTGCAGTTGATAGAAAAAATCCTCGTCATGCTGCAAAAGCATACCAGCGTGCTGTTACTCAATTAAAAGAAGAAAAACGTAGTATTGTACTTTTCCCAGAAGGAACAATTCCAGGAAATACACCTAAACTTGGTAAGTTTAAAGAAGGTGCATTTAAACTTGCCATCGAAACACAAACACCAATATTACCTGTAACCATTATTAATAACTGGGCTATTTTACCCGATAATGGTAAATTTAGGTTTAGGCCAGGTAGGGTTATACAATATGTGCATACACCAATTTCAACAGAAGGTTTAACTTTAGAAGATTTGCCTGCACTAAAAAAACAAGTACACGATTTAATAGCAAATAAATTAGCAGAATATGGATATAAACAATGAAATGATAGAAAAACTATCTGACCTTGCTAAACTTGAATTTAGTAGCGAGGAAAAAGAAAAATTAAAGGCTGATTTAGCTAAAATTACTGGTTTTGTAGAAAAACTACAAGAGATAGATACCGAACACGTAGAACCGCTAATTTTTATGAGTGATGAAGTGAATGTTTTAAGGGCTGATGTGGCTAAACAAACCATAACCAAAGAAGAAGCATTACGTAATGCACCTTTAAAAGACACTGATTACTTTAGGGTTCCTAAGTTTATAGAAAAATAAATTAAGCTAAATCCGTCTTAAATAATTCAAATAGCGCAGTGCCAAAAACACTCCTCATTTTATTTCTAAATATTTTTGCCATACCTTGTTTTGCTCAATTAGAAATTAATGAGTTGCAAAACATAAAGGATGCGCATGCACTGGTTAAAAAGAATTTTTTGGGTGATGGCATTAAACTTATAAAGGTAAATTATAAAGGAAATAAAGAGGCAATTGGAAACTTTATAGACCATAAGCAAACTACTGGATTTAGCAAGGGACTGGTAATAAGTACTGGCCGCGTTGAAATGATTGCTGGCAGTAACTCTCGACCAAATGCAGGAGCCAATTTTGGCGACCATTTTTTCTCTGATGAAGACCTATTAACCAAAACATCTCAATGCGATGGTGCGGTACTCGAAATTGAATTTATACCCGAAGGCGATAGCCTTTGTTTTTCTTATATTTTTGGTAGCGAAGAATACCCAGAGTTTGTTGGAAAAGAGTTTAATGATATGTTTCAATTATTGCTACAACCACTCTTTTTTAAAGTAAAACCTAAAAACTTAGCTCTTTTACCCAATAAAAAAATGATTAATATTAACAATATCAATCACCTTAAAAGTAGCGAATTATATATAGATAACTCAACACCTGCTAGCAACCTGTATCAATTTATAGAGTTTGATGGACTAACCAAAAGACTTTACGCTGGTGCACGAGTAGCCAAAGGCAAACCATATAAACTAAAAATTATGGTGGTTGATTTACAAGATTGCGAATATGATAGTGGTGTGCTGTTAGAGGCTTATTCGTTGCGCAGTTTATCTACTAAACCACGAAAGTTTGATGCACAAAAAAGAGCTTATGCCTTTAACTTTCAAAATAACTTAGCAACACTAAATAAAAACGACCAAATTAAAGTGCAAAAACTTTGCGACAGCATTAGTAGATTTGCGTATGATAGTATAGTGATTATTGGCCATACAGATAATGTTGGAAATGCAGATAGCAACCAACTGTTATCTTACAATAGAGCATTTTATTTAGCACAATTATTAGAACAAAACGAAACGAGATGTTCTAAATATATTGCCGTTGGAAAAGGAAGCACACAACCTTTGACTAATAACCTAAATAATAAAAACAAAGCCATTAACCGTAGGGTTGAAATTATATTTTATAGAAGAACTAAATAAAAACAAATCGTATGAGGCGTTATGGATTAATTGGATATCCGTTAAAAAATAGTTTCTCGCTAAACTACTTTAATAAAAAATTTGCTGCTGGGAATATTGATGCTATTTATCAAAATTTTGCATTAAATAATATTGCAGAATTAACTGCAATTATTAACGAAAACCAAGATTTAGCCGGCTTAAACGTAACCATTCCATACAAGCAAAAAGTTATTCCTTTCTTAACCCACCTCGACCCAATTGCACAAGCCATTAATGCAGTTAATACCATTAAATTTAAAAACAATCAACTTATTGGATACAACACAGATTATTGGGGCTTTAAAAAAAGCATTTTGCCATTATTAAAAGAATGGCATCAAAATGCATTAATTTTAGGTAACGGAGGTGCTGCAAATGCAGTAAAATATGTATTCGACAATTTAGGAATTAAGTACAATACGGTAAGCCGTAACGAAGAAAACGGACTAACCTATGGTGATTTAGATAAGTCAATATTACGGGCGCATCAAATTATCATCAATTGTACTCCAATAGGAATGCACCCTAATATAGAAGAATGCCCAAATATTCCTTATCAATATATCACCAATCTTCATTTAGTTTACGATTTAATTTACTTACCCGAAGAGACCTTATTTTTAAAAAAAGCTAGATTAAATAACGCAATAACTAAAAATGGCTTATCCATGTTAGAACTTCAGGCCGAAAAGGCTTGGCAAATCTGGAATGAATAAAATTTGACAGTTTTACTAAGTTAAATCTATCAACAATCAATCAGGGAGTTAAATAGCCAAATCTACAATTGTTACTTTTTTGTTAATATAAAAAACAAATTTAATGCTGCATTTTAAGCTTAAAGTTTAAAATTTGGCATTATGAAGTACATCTTAACAATTATCACAACCCTTATAATCTTTCCCCTATTAGCACAATCACAAAACGAGCCAATTACAATTTTAAAAGGCCATACAAATGATGTGGATGCAGTTGCTATTTCTAAACTTGGATTCATTGCTACTGGCTCTTTCGACCAAAACATAAATATTTATAATGCTGATAGTCCGTTCACTCGGATAAAAACCATCACTGGAGGCCACATGGGGCCGGTAAATGTTCTTGAGTTTAGCAGTAATGGTAAAATATTAGCAAGTGGTAGCGAAGACAGAGTAATTGTTTTGTGGGATTCTATTTTTCGCGAAAAAACACGGTTAGAAGGCCATAAAGACAAGGTGAATTGTTTGATTTTTGATATTAGAGATAGGTATTTATACTCTGGCTCTGATGACAAGACAATTATGGTATGGAATTTAAAAACTGGCAAAGCCGTTAAAACTATTAATAATGGCAATGCTGTTAACGCAATTGCCCCTACAAAAAACATACAACACTTATACGTTGCAGGTGCCGAGCCTAAAATTAAAATATATCACATGCTTTCAAATAAGGTTATTAAAACACTTGATGGCCACACAGATGCTGTAAATGATATTGAACTAAGCAACGATGGTAAGTGGTTAGTAAGCGGTTCAAACGATAAAACTGCACGTATTTGGAGTGTAGCAACAGGCAAACAAGTTCGTATATTACCTGTAGATTGCTGGAAAGTAACCACTGTTAACATTAGCAAGGATAGCAAATATGTAACTACAGGCTGCAATGATGGAAGTATAAAAGTGTGGGAGCTTGAAACAGGCAAATTATTACATAGCATAGATTTTAGTGGAAGCATTGCAAGAAATGTGATGTTTGGCAAAACAAGTCAACAAATTTTAGCTGCATTTATGCTACGTAATAATGATGATTACGGACTACGTGTTTATGATAGTAAAATTACATTGACCCCCATCAATGTTTCATCAGGAAATGGTGTAAACCCCACTGATAGCAGCATAAAAAACACTGTACAACCACAAAAAAACCAACAATTACAGAACAAACGTCCGAAAGTCAGCCCAAAACCAAGCAACTAATAATCTAATTTCCAAATCTATAGCCATGTTAATTAGAACAGTTCTAAAGTTGATAAATTTTTATGATTTATGCTATTGACAGATATAAAAATAACATACATTCGCAATCTGTAAAAATCGAAAAAGTTATTTTCTAATACACGCAAAATGAAAATTGTTACTTCTGTTTTAAGATCGCTTGTAATTGTAACGGCACTTTTCAGTTTATCCTTATCAACCGCATTTGCACAAAGTGCTGAGGAAGGTGAAAAACTGTACAATGCAAACTGTACCGCATGCCACGCCATGAATGAAAAGGTTGTAGGCCCTGCTTTAAAAAATGTTCACACCAAACACAAAGAAGATTGGTTAATTAAGTGGATTAAAAACTCTCAAGCAATGGTTAAATCTGGCGATGCGAAAGCAGTTGCTTTATTTAAAGAAAACAATGAAGCATTAATGACTTCGTTTGAAACCCTGAGCGACAAAGATGTAAAATCAATTATCGCTTACATCAAACAAGAGAGTGAAGCTCCAAAACAAGCTGCTGTTGCTGCCGTATCTGGCGCATCAGTTAGTAGCACAGGAGTTGCTCCCACGGCTGAAGTAAGTTCGACATTAAAATCTAGTATTATTTGGTTAATTGTTATCATACTAACTTTATTAGTAATGGTAATTGTTATAACAATAGATATACTCGTTAAAGTTGGCGAAATACAGGGAAAGCCTGTTTTTAGCTGGAATAAAATAAACTCTAAAATGATTTTATGGTTTGGTATTATAGGCCTTACTGCTGCTGCTTGGGAATTATGGGCACATGGTAAATTAACCTTATTCAACCAAACTCCAGCATCAACCCATGGTGATAAATTTGATAACATGTTTTTAATAACTACCGTTATCTTAGGTGTAGTGTTCTTTTTAACTCAAGGTTTGTTATTCTGGTATTCATACAAATACAAGCATAACCCCAAAAGAAGAGCTTTATATTACCCTGATAATCATAAAATAGAATTGTTATGGACTGTAGTTCCAGCAATTGTATTAACCATATTAGTTGTTAGTGGGTTAAAAACTTGGACAGAAATAACAGGAGCTAAAGACCCTAATGCTAGGATAATTGAAGTATATGGCTACCAATTTGCTTGGAACGCCCGCTACGCTGGAGAAGACAACAAACTAGGTAAACATGATTTCCGCCAAATTGGTAAAATAAACGCTTTAGGTGTTGATACAAATGATGTAAACGCATATGATGATATTATCACAAACGAACTACATTTAGCTATTGGCGAACCTGTAATGCTTAAATTTAGAGCTAAAGATGTAATTCACTCTGCATACCTTCCTCACTTCCGTGTTCAAATGAATGTGGTTCCTGGCTTACCTACACAATTTGGTTTTACCCCATCTTATACTACTGCTGATATGCGTAAAGAGCTTAACGACCCTAAATTTGATTATGCTATTCTGTGTAACAAAATTTGCGGTAGTGCACATTACCGTATGAAAATGAAGGTAGTAGTACATTCTAAAGAAGACTTTAAAAAGTGGTTAGCACAACAACCACAGTTGGTTAAAAAAGATAAAACTGAAACACCTGCTGCGGTAAATGTAGAATTGGAAAATAAGCCATTAGCAGTAAAATAATATTATTTATTAAAAAAATTAATACGACTATATAAGTATATGAGCACGCACACAGCACACATTGATGGAAACATCCATGACGATCATGGCCATGGGCACCACGAAGAGAACTTTATAAGTAAATATATCTTCTCTCAGGACCACAAAATGATTGCTAAGCAATACATTATTACTGGTATTATTATGGCATTTATTGGCATGTTAATGTCTTTAATATTCCGTTTGCAATTAGCTTACCCCGACATGACTTTTCCAATACTTGAAAATATAATTGGTCAATGGGGTAAAGGTGGTAAACTAGATCCTAACTTTTATTTAGCGTTGATTACAATACATGGTACCATCATGGTATTTTATGTATTAACAGCTGGATTGAGTGGTACTTTTTCTAACCTTTTAATTCCTTTACAAATTGGTGCACGCGATATGGCATCTCCATTTATGAATATGCTTTCATATTGGTTATTCTTTTTGTCATCTATAGTATTATTGTCTTCATTATTTGTAAGTGGTGGCCCTGCATCTGCTGGATGGACGGTTTATCCTCCCCTATCAGCCTTACCTAAAGCTATACCAGGATCAGGAACAGGTATGACACTTTGGTTAATTGCCATAATACTTTTTATTGCCTCATCATTATTGGGCGGTATAAATTACATCACAACGGTACTTAACATGCGTACAAAAGGAATGAAAATGACCAGACTTCCTTTAACTATATGGGCTTTTTTAATTACTGCTGTATTAGGTTTATTGTCATTCCCTGTTTTATTAGGTGCTGGTTTATTATTAATCTTCGACCGTAGTTTTGGTACAAGCTTTTATTTAAATGAAATAGTGGCTGAACTAGCTGGTGGTATTGAACGTGTTGGTGGTAGTCCAGTATTATATCAACATTTATTCTGGTTTTTAGGCCATCCGGAAGTATACATTATTTTATTACCAGCTTTAGGTATTACTTCAGAAGTTATAGCAACAAACTCTCGTAAACCTATTTTTGGATATCGTGCAATGATTGGTTCAATATTAGCTATTGCTATTTTATCATTTGTGGTATGGGGTCATCATATGTTTATCACTGGTATGAATCCATTTTTAGGTTCAGTATTTATGTTAGGAACACTAATAATTGCTGTACCATCTGCTGTAAAAACATTTAACTACTTAGCTACACTTTGGAAAGGTAACTTACAATTAACACCAGCAATGATGTTTGCAATTGGTTTGGTTTCATTCTTTATTTCTGGAGGATTAACCGGTATATACTTGGGTAATGCAGCATTAGATATTAACTTACACGACACCTATTTTGTAGTAGCTCACTTTCACTTAGTAATGGGTAGTGCTGCAATATTTGGGATGTTAAGTGGTGTTTACCATTGGTTCCCTAAAATGTTTGGACGTATGATGAACAGTACTTTAGGATACATACACTTTTGGCTAACTTTAATATCAGCTTATTGTGTGTTTTTCCCGATGCACTTTATGGGACTAGCAGGTGTACCACGTAGATACTACGCTAATACAGCATACGATCAATTTGATGTATTTATTGATATGAATCAATTTATAACCATCGCAGCATTTGTAGGTGGTATAGCTCAGGTAATTTTCTTAGTAAACTTCTTTGGTAGTATTTTTAAAGGAAAACGTGCAGTTCAAAACCCTTGGTTATCTAACACACTAGAATGGACAGCACCAATGAAACATATTCATGGTAACTGGCCAGGTGAAATACCTCACGTTTACCGTTGGGCATACGATTATAGCAAGCCAGGTTCTGAATTAGATTACATTCCACAAAATGTTCCTGATCCAGGTCAAACCGATCCAATGGATGAGCCAACGCCAGTGAAATACGATTTGAAAAACACCACAATGCCTTTAGTAGAAACAAAAGAGGCTTAAAATAAAAGTTAGATATTTGGCTTAGCTAAATAAAATGATTGAAAAAAATAAAAAATCAGAGATAAGATTCAGGCGATTTGGTTTATTAACCATAGGCTCGGTTTTTTTTCTGATTTTTGTTGGAGGATTAGTTAGAAGTACAGGTAGCGGAATGGGTTGCCCCGATTGGCCAAAATGTTTTGGCACTTGGGTACCACCAACAGATGTGAGCCAACTTCCAGCTAATTATAAAGAACTGTTTAAAACATCAACACACGAAGTAGCAGAATTTGACGTGTATAAAACGTGGACTGAATACGTTAATCGTTTAATTGGAGTTGCCACTGGGTTATTTGTTTTTTTTACAGTTTTGTTTGCTATCCCTTATTTAAAAACAAAGCCATCAATATTTTGGTTGAGTTTTTTAGCCCTTATCCTTACCGCTTTTCAAGGTTGGATTGGAGCAAAAGTAGTAGCAACTAATTTAGCACACTGGATGGTTACCATCCACATGATAATTGCTTTAGTAATTGTTGGTTTATTAATTTATACCATCACACAATCGCAAAATTTTGAAGTGCTACAATTAAATAACGATCGTTCTTTAAAGTTGCTTATGGTTGTAGTGCTTGTTGTATCAGCCATTCAAACCATAAGCGGAACACAGGTAAGAGAAAACGTAGATGCTGTTGCATTAGTTGCAGGAGAACAAAACAGGGCACATTGGATAGAATTATTAGGCAATGTATTTAGTTTTCATCGAACATTTTCTCTAGTTAGTGTAGTACTTACATTTTTGATGGTGTTTAAATTTAAACAAGCGTTTAAACGTAACAGCATCATTTACAAATCAGTGTTAGGATTATTATTATTAATTGCAGCACAGGTTTTAAGTGGTAAAGTATTAGACAACTTCGGGTTTCCTGCTCAAATGCAAAGTATGCATTTATTTGTAGGAAGTTTAATTTGTGGGATTCAACTTTTCATTACCATCGTTTTATATTCACGAGTAAAAACAGTTGATGCATAAAAGCATAAACACAAAAAGAATTGGAAAATATAAGCCAACATCAAACAGTTTACGTAAGTAGTTTTAAACAAAAAATTACTGACTACAACCAATTGGTTAAAACACGTTTAACCTTTCTGGTGGTATTGTCTGCTGCTATTACTTATGCTACAGCAGCCTTTAGCCAAGGTATTGTTTGGTTTGATATGTTTATTGTGGTTTTAGGAGGTACTTTAGTTACTGGTGCATCAAATGGCATCAACCAAATTATAGAAAAAAACTACGATAAATTAATGGTACGTACAGCCAACAGGCCAGTAGCCACAAATCGAATGAGTATTGCCGAAGCTGCTATTGCAAGCGCGGTAATGGGTATAACAGGTGTATTATTAATGGGGTATTATTTAAATCCATTGGCAGCATTAATTGCCGCAACATCTTTAGTGTTGTATGCATTTATCTATACCCCTATGAAAAGAGTTTCTCCTGTTTCAGTAGTAATTGGAGCTTTTCCTGGTGCATTACCTGTTTTAATTGGATACACTGCATTTAGTGGAGCAATTACTACAGAGGCTTTGATTTTATTTGGGGTTCAATTCTTCTGGCAATTTCCACACTTTTGGAGTATCGCTTGGATTTTAGATGAGGATTATAGACGCGCTGGTTTTAAAATGTTACCTACATTAAAAAAAGACAAAACATCAGCATTAATTACCATTGCCTTTACTTTATTCTTATTACCAATTGGTATAATGCCAACAATTTATGGTCATTCTGGAATTATAGCAGGAATTATAGCCACAATAGGTGCACTAATACTTCTTTATTTAGGCATAAAATTATATACGACTTGCGATAATAAGGAAGCTAGGAAATTAATGTTTGCATCTTTTTTATACCTACCAATAGTTCAATTTGCATATTTATTTGATAAAATATAACATATATGATGGCATCAATAAATCAACAAAATAAATATAACGATACACAACCAGTTATAAACCCTACAAAATTTGTAGTTTGGTTACTTATAGTTGCAAGTGTTATGTTATTTGCAAGCTTTACTAGTGCTTATATTGTAAGACGTGGTGAAGGAAATTGGTTAATGTTTGATATACCTACTGTTTTTGTATATAGTACCATAATCGTTCTATTAAGCAGTGTTACCATACAATGGGCATATATAGCAGCCAAACGTGATAACTTAACCCAAGTTAAAATTGCATTACTAGCAACCTTTGTTTTAGGATTATCATTTTGTTACTCGCAATTTGCAGGTTGGGAGGCATTAGTTGCAAACAATATACACTTTATTGGCAATCCGGCAGAGTCGTTTTTCTATGTTATTTCTGGTGTGCATTTAGCACATATGTTAGGAGGAATAATATTTTTAATGATTGTTATAGGTAAAGCTTTACAAAACAACGTACACAAAACAAAATTGTTAAGTATAAATTTATGCGTTACTTACTGGCATTTTTTAGGTGCCGCATGGATATATCTTTACTTTTTCTTATTGTTGAATAGATAATTAATTAGAAATTACAGAACACTCAATATATGGCAAATTCAGCTACTTTAACAACAGACACTAAAAACCAATGGGGAGGCGGCAAGTCTCCATTTAGCATTAGCTATGGTAAATTAATGATGTGGATTTTCTTACTTTCAGATGCATTCACATTTTCGTCACTATTAGTTTCCTATGGATTCGTTCGCTATAGTTTTAGCAACAACGTAGACACACCTTGGCCTTCACCAGACCATGTATTTAATCACTTCCCATTTACCGATGTGCATGCACCGTTAATGTTTGTGAGTTTAATGACGTTCATCCTTATTTTCAGCTCAGTAACAATGGTATTAGCTGTTGAAGCGGGTCACAGAATGGCAAAAAATGAGGTAGTAAAATACATGATTTTAACCATTATTGGTGGTGCAGCTTTTTTAGGTTGTCAAGCTTGGGAGTGGACACACTTCATCCATGGCACAGAAGCCGGAAAAGTAATGGCAGATGGAAGTATATTTCATGGTGCTACATTATCAATGAATGAGTATGGTCCGGTAGCATTTGCCGATTTATTTTTTATTGTAACTGGTTTCCATGGTTTCCACGTATTTAGTGGTGTGGTATTAAACATCATAATTTTAATACAAACAATGAATGGCGTATTTGAAAAGCGCGGCCATTATGAAATGGTTGAAAAAGTAGGTTTATACTGGCATTTTGTTGATTTGGTATGGGTATTTGTATTTACATTCTACTACCTAATCTAATTCTTTTTTAGCATTAAAAATTAAAGTACGTTTAACACAAAATATTAGAAAAAAATATGTTAGCACACGAAGAAATATTAGAGCATACCGAATCTCCAGCTAATATGAAAGCTCAGATTTGGAGAACATTTTTTATACTATTAATATTTACAATTGTAGATATTATATTTTATTTTACAATTCCAGCAAGCATGTTTAGAAACTGGATATTTATTGTATTAGGAATAGTTAAAGCTTATTACATTGTAGGCATTTTTATGCACATGAAATTTGAACGTAAGTTTTTATCATGGATGATTGTACTTCCAATGGTATTAATCGTTTATCTAATTGCGCTTATGGTTTCTGAAGCTAAATATGTAGATAGCCATCTAAATACAAAAGGTAAAGCTGCTACAGAGCAAGTTCATGAAAAAGCACACTAAGCACAACAGTATATAACATTTTTAAAAGAGGTAGTGCCTAAAGCGCTGCCTCTTCTTGTATTATATTAAATCAAAATCAACAAAATGAAAAAGAAAAGAACGCATTTTATAGTGGGTATGTCAATTTTATTACTACCTGTTGTAATATTCTACCTTCTTAATATTGGCCAATCGCAGTATCTAAATCTCCCGATTTTTGGTGAAAAAATTAGTCCAGATGGAGTAACAATAAAAGACACGATTTATTACCAAGTTCCTGACTTTAAAGTTAACAATCAATATGGCGAAACTATATCTCAAAAAGACTTAAATGATGGTGTTTATATTGCTAATTTCTTTTTTGCCACCTGCGAAGATGTTTGCCCAAGTATGAACAGAAGGGTTAAACAAATTTATGACGAGATGGAAAACCTTGCATATACAAATAGAAAAATTGCAGAAGAAAAAGGAATGGATACCACCTATTCGCCTATTAGGTTTATATCATTTACAGTAGACCCCGAAAACGACTCAATACCCGTATTAAAAAAGTATGCCGAAACTATTGGTATAACAGGAAAGCATTGGTATTTTGTTAACGCAGACAAGGAAGCAACCTACAATATTGGTCGAGGATTTTTACTGCCAGTATCCATAGAAGACAAAACAATTGACCACTCTCAACAGTTGTTATTAATTGATAAACAAAACCGTATTAGAGGAATGTATGATGCACTTGATGATGCAGACATGAAAAGATTAATTGGTGAGGTAAAATTATTATTGTATGAATACTCCGACAACAAATAACAAACAAGATAAATTATATTTTCGAATAGTAATGACACTTTCGATAATAGTATTTGTAGCTGTAATTGTGTTAAATAGAAAGGTTATTCCAAGGCCAGATTTAACACCTTCATTTGTTTACTTTTTACCTATGCTAAATGCCATAATAAATGGTACTTGCTGTGTGCTATTATTAATCTCGTTATGGTTTATAAAACGTAAAAATATTGCCATGCACAAACGAATTAATATAACAACTTTTATACTTTCTAGTGTATTCTTAGTATCATACGTGTTGTTTCATTATTTTGTAGATAACACCTTATATCCTGATAATGGCTACAAAGGATTGTATTATGCAGTATTGATACCACACATAATACTAGCAGCATTGGTACTTCCACTTATTCTGTTATCATTTTACCATGGTTTAAAAATGAATGTAACTAAGCACAAAAAGCTGGTTAGATTTGCATATCCAATTTGGTTGTTTGTAACCGCAAGTGGTGTTGCCGTTTATCTAATGATTTCACCTTATTACAAATTTTAGTATTTCCAGTTTGTGACCAACATCATAAACTAAATCGGAATACAATATTACCTTGCAAATCGTATTATGAAAAAAGCATTTTTATTTATATCCATACTTTTATTTATATCAATTGGTAGTGATGTTTTAGCACAAGGCTGCCCAATGTGTAAAACAACTATTGAAGAAGCTAGAAAAAGCGGCTCTCAAGTTGGCGATACATTAAATAATGGTATACTTTACTTGTTAGCATTACCCTATTTAATCGCCTCTGTTTTTGGCATTATATGGTATAGAAACTATAAGATAAATAAAAAAGCATCAGCACAATTATAAAAGGCAAGGTCATGCAAAAAAATAAATTCATAGAAAATAAAACACTGGCTTTAATGGCATGTAAATGCCCAAGATGCCAATCGGGAGATATGTTTCAAACTAAGGCTACTAACCTAAATGGTTTCACTAAAATGAACGAATTTTGCCCGGTTTGTGAAGTAAGATTTGAAATTGAACCTGGATTTTTTTGGGGAGCAATGTATGTTAGTTATTCTATTACTACAGCATTTATGCTTGTAACTTGTGGCATATTACTTTGGGGCTTTAACGACCCTGAATTTTGGGTCTATGTAGTAAGTATAATTGGAATAGTGTTACTAACACTACCATGGGTATTTAGATATTCAAGAGTACTATTATTGTACTTTATATCTCCATTAAAATTTGATAGAACCTTCGTGAAAAATTAAAATACAAAAGCCTATTTTTACCCAATGAATAGGCTTTTATTTTTAACAATATTGCTAACTTTTACAAAAATTGTTAGTGCACAATTTCAACTTCAATTAATCGATAATTTAACCACACAGCCCATTGTAAATGCTAGCGTAAATTACGAATGGATAAATCCTAATAACCAAGTTAAAAACAAACACCTTTCCATCACAAATACCAGTGGCATTTGCGAAATAGAGGAAGATGCAATCAAAAATCTGGCTATATTCTCTATTAGCCATCCTCAATTTGGAATAGTTACCTTTACAACATATCAAGTAATAAAAAATAACTATAAATTACATCTCAATAATACCTTATCACAGCTCGATGAGGTAACAATTAGTGCCAATAAAACAGAAGAGAAAACTAAGGATATATCAAGGGTAATTGAGTCAATTAAAATAAATGATATTACCTTTAGTAACAACCAAAATACGGCCGACTTATTACTAAATCAAAGTAATGTGTATATGCAAAAAAGTCAGCAAGGTGGAGGTAGTCCAATTATCCGTGGATTTGAGGCTAACCGTGTATTATTGGTAGTAGATGGAGTAAGATTAAATAATGCAATTTTTAGAGCAGGACATCTACAAAATGTAATTCGTGTTGATCAAAACATATTACAAAAAGCCGAAGTACTTTATGGTGCAGGGAGTGTAATTTATGGAAGTGATGCATTGGGCGGAGTTGTTAATTTTGTTACAAAAAAACCACAACTAAATACAGGTAGCAAAAAAGTTCATCTTACAAATCAATTGTTCAGCCGATACTCTTCTGGAAATAACGAGTTAACTTATCATTATGATGTAAATATTGGGGTTAGAAAATGGGCTTCATTAACATCAATTACGCATAGTAACTTTGGCAATGTAATACAAGGCAAAAACCGTGATGCAGTATGGGAAAATGTGGGACTACGTCAATCTTTTGTGCAACGCTTAGATAACAAAGATGTGATAGTTAAAAACCCTAATAACTACGAGCAAATAGGAAGTAATTATACACAAACCGACTTCACTCAAAAAATAATATTTAAACCAAATATTAAACAACAGCATCTGCTAAATTTCCAATATAGTATAAGTAGTAATGTGCCACGTTACGACAGATTAACTGAGGTAGATAATAATGACACACCAACATCTGCCCAATGGTATTATGGCCCAGAAATGCGATTACTTGCATCCTATAATTTTACATACTTTACCAATAAAACTTGGTTTGAAAAAATAAGTACAACAGTAGCCTATCAGCAGGTTAAAGAGAGTAGAAATGATAGGAAATTTAACAACTTAAACCTTAGAAGTAGGAACGAAGAAGTACATATATTTAGCATCAATACAGACGTATTTAAACATATTAAAAAACATGAGATTCGTTATGGTTATGAAGTGCAGCACAACATCGTAAATTCAAGTGCATATCAAACAAATATCAATACATTACTTAAATCCCCATTAAGTACCAGGTACCCTGAAGGCGGCAGCACACTTACAAATGTAGGTGTATTTATAAGTCATAATTTTGAGATAAATGATAAATTTATCTTAAATGATGGTGCGCGATATTCATTAATAAACACCGCCATAAACTTTGGCAAAAGTTTAGACTTTTATAGCTTTTTACCACAATCAATTAACCAACAAAACATGGCCATAAACGGTAATATTGGTTTAATATATTTAATCAACAAATCAAATAGAATATTTGCAAACATATCCAATGCTTATCACGCTCCAAATATTGATGATTTAAGCAAGGTTTTTGATAGTGATAGTAAATCAAAAATGATGATAATTCCTAATCAAAACCTAAAGCCAGAAAAAAGTATAACAGCAGAGTTTGGCACCAATTTAACATTGTTTAAAAACTTGCAATTAAATGGCAGTTTATACTACACCAAACTATACGATGCCATAGTAATATCCCCCACACAAATTAATGGAAATGATAGTGCGATATATGATGGCCAATTATCAAAAGTAAATACTTTAACCAACAAACAAGAAGCCTATATTTGGGGATACAGCCTCAACGGAAAATATAAGTTAACACAAAAGTTTTCTATTTATGGCAGCTACACTTATACAAAAGGAAAAATTCAACAAAATGGTTTAACTCCACTCGATCATATACCTCCTACATATGGAAGACTTGGAGCAACTATTTTACTTAAAGGTTTTATGTTTGATACCTATACCCAATTTAGTGGAGCAAAAAAACTTGGTGATTATAATATTAACGGAGAAGATAATTTAAAGTCAGCTCCATCTACTGGAACCCCAGCTTGGTACACTTTAAATACAAAGGCTCAATTTAGCAGATACAAGCGTGGTGTTACCTACACATTACAAACAGGCGTAGAGAATATCTTAGATACACACTACAGACTATTTGCTAGTGGAATTAGTGCTGTAGGGAGAAATGTTTATGTAACATTGCGTTTAACATTTTAATAATTTTATAAAGTTAGTTTTACGATAACCTTTTAAAAGATATAAATGTATATTTGATAAAGTAAAAAAACGAAGAGTAGTCATGGATCCAACTATCATACAATTTATAGATTATTTAAAATACGAAAAACATTTCTCCTCGCACACCATTATTGCTTATCAAAAGGATTTACAACAATTTAATACTTTTGTTAAAAATCAATTCGAATTAGGTCATCCATCTAAAATTACACATCAACACATACGTACTTGGTTGGTTGATTTAATGAATGATAACATAGAAGCAAGAAGTGTTGCCCGCAAGTTATCATCATTACGCAGTTATTATAAGTTTTTGCTAAAAGAGGAGGTAGTAACAACAAACCCATTAGCTAAAGTTACCGCGCCTAAAGTGGCAAAAAAACTACCCAGTTTTGTTGAAGAAAGTAACATAAATAAGTTGTTTGATGGAACACAAAACAATGTTACTTTTTTTGATGATACTTATGAAGGAAAACGAGACCGATTGATATTATTACTTTTTTATACATGTGGCATTCGTTTATCCGAATTAATAGGCCTAAAAACCGTTGATTTTAATCCATATCAACAAACCATAAAAGTATTAGGTAAAAGAAATAAAGAACGCATAATTCCCATTACCAAAGAATTAAACACAGAGTTACAAGCATTCTTGAAATTAAAAGAAGAAGTTGGTTTGAAAAATGAAAATTTGTTTGTACTTTCATCCAACAATAAATTGTATCCAAAACTAGTTTATAATACCGTAAAACGATTTTTAACAATGGTAACTACAATTGATAAAAAAAGTCCGCATGTGCTTAGGCATACATTCGCAACGCACCTATTAAACAAGGGAGCCGATTTAAATGCAATTAAAGAATTACTAGGACATGCAAGTTTAGCAGCAACCCAAGTATACACACACAATAGCATAGAACGATTAAAAAACATTCATAAAACACGCCATCCAAGAGCATAAAAAATTCCTGCATAATTGTATAAAATGAGCCAAGTGCTGAGCAGGCAGACATAACAGCTCAATTAAACAAAAAAAATATGAAAGTAGACATTCAATCCATCCATTTCACTGCCGACTACAGACTATTAGAATTTATTACCAAAAAAATGGAAAAATTGCAAACTTTTTATGATGATATAAAAAGTACCGATGTGTACCTAAGGGTAGAAAAAGACAGTGAAAAAGAAAATAAAGCAGTAGAGGTTAAAATAAATATAAACGGAAACCCGATATTTGCAAAAGAACAATCAAGCACATTTGAGGCAGCAACAGATTTAGTTTTAGATAAATTAGTTGCCCAGCTAAAAAAACACAAAGAAAAAGCGGTAGCAAAATAGTTTAAGCAGCCCAATTTCTTTAAAATATAAAGCCTGTTGTACCCTACAACAGGCTTTTTTGTAAATATACTGCTTGATAATCAGACATGATTAAAAAAAAAGTTGCAATTTATTTTCCAATCTCGCACTTTTGCACCCGCTGTTACACAACACAACGCCTCTATAAAAGCGTTAATTTGAAATTTTGCTTCCAAAAATTTGCATACATCTTGTAAAATACTACATTTGCAATCCCTTTTTGGGAAGGTAATGTGAACAAGATAGTTCTTTAGATATTGAAAATACTGAACAAAGCTAGTAAAATAGCCTAACTCAATACGCCACTTTAGCTCAGCTGGTAGAGCAACTGATTTGTAATCAGTAGGTCGCTGGTTCGATTCCGGCAAGTGGCTCACCTTGATAGGTATGGGGAGATTCCAGAGCGGTCAAATGGGATGGACTGTAAATCCATTGCTTCGGCTTCGAAGGTTCGAATCCTTCTCTCCCCACCCTTTACAAGTTGTAAAAGAAGAGTGAAAAAAGATCAGTGAAGAGGCGTGTAATCTTTTATAAATTTTTATTAACCTGCGGGAGTAGCTCATTTGGTAGAGCGACAGCCTTCCAAGCTGTAGGTAGCGGGTTCGAGCCTCGTCTCCCGCTCGAAGTAAAAAGGTGATTAAACGTCTTAATCACCTTTAACTAAAAGCTGTTGTAGCTCAGGGGTAGAGCACTTCCTTGGTAAGGAAGAGGTCGTGAGTTCAATTCTCATCAACAGCTCTAGCTATTGACTATTGTGAAGTAGGAGGATGTTAAGTTATCCAGTAAAAACTTAAAACAAGCTGAGTGCATCAATATTATGCACACGGCTTTTGGTATTTTAAAACTTAAAATTAAAAAAAATAAAACAAAACAACTATGGCAAAAGAAAAATTTGACCGCAGTAAACCACACGTTAATATCGGAACTATCGGTCACGTAGATCACGGTAAAACCACTTTAACTGCTGCTATCACAAAAGTATTAGCTGATGCTGGATTATCAGAAGCTCGCTCATTTGATTCAATTGACTCTGCACCAGAAGAGAAAGAGCGTGGTATTACAATTAACACTTCACACGTTGAGTATTCAACTGCTAATCGTCATTACGCACACGTTGACTGCCCTGGTCACGCGGATTACGTAAAGAACATGGTTACAGGTGCGGCTCAAATGGATGGTGCTATATTAGTAGTAGCGTCAACTGATGGACCAATGCCACAAACTCGTGAGCATATCTTATTAGCTCGTCAGGTAGGTGTACCTCGTATCGTTGTATTTATGAATAAAGTTGACATGGTGGATGACCAAGAATTACTAGAAATAGTAGAAATGGAAATTCGCGATTTGTTAAATAAATATGAATTCCCTGGTGATGAAATCCCAGTTATCCGTGGATCTGCTTTAGGTGGATTAAACGGTGATGCTGCTTGGGTTGGTAAAATCATGGAATTAATGGATGCAGTAGATACATACATTCCTGTACCTCCTCGTGCAACAGAATTACCATTCTTAATGCCAGTTGAAGACGTGTTCTCAATTACTGGTCGTGGTACTGTAGCAACAGGTCGTATCGAGCGTGGTATTATCAACTCAAATGATCCAGTAGAAATTATTGGTTTAGATGCGGTAGGCTTAACTTCAGTAGTAACTGGTGTTGAAATGTTCCGTAAAATATTAGACCGTGGTGAAGCTGGTGATAACGTAGGTTTATTGTTACGTGGTATCGACAAATCAACAATCCGTAGAGGTATGGTTATTTGCAAACCAGGTTCAGTAAAACCACACACTAAATTTAAAGCAGAAATTTACGTATTATCTAAAGATGAAGGTGGACGTCATACTCCTTTCTTTAACAAATACCGTCCTCAATTCTATTTCCGTACAACTGACGTAACTGGCGAAACCCATTTACCAGAAGGAATGGAAATGGTTATGCCAGGTGATAACGTTACTATTACTGTAGACTTAATTGCTCCTATTGCAATGGAAAAAGGTTTACGTTTCGCTATTCGCGAAGGTGGTAGAACTGTTGGTGCTGGTCAGGTAACTGAAATTTTAGCATAATTAATACCGTTTTAGAGCAAAATGTTGGTTTACAATTAACCAACATTTTGTTTCTACACACGGGCGTGGTGCAATGGTAGCATACCGGTCTCCAAAACCGTTGATCTTGGTTCGAGTCCAGGCGCCCGTGCAAAATATATTTTTTGATCAAAACAAAAAACATGAGCAAACTAATCGAATACTTTAAAACATCGTATGATGAACTTGTAAATAAAGTTACATGGCCAACATGGACCGAATTACAAGAAAGTACCATCATTGTAATGATTGCGTCTATAATTATTGCTTTGATCATTTATGTAGTTGATATAGCAGGAAGTTCTGTACTAGGATTTTTCTATCAATTATTTCAATAATAAAATAAATATATGAACGAAATGTCGCAGGATCAATTTAAATGGTATGTAGTTCGTGCTGTTACCGGTCAAGAAAAAAAGGTAAAAGCACAACTTGAATCTGAACTTGAAAGAGCAGGATTGTTAAAACACGTACCTCAGATTCTGATACCAACTGAAAAAGTTTACCAAATAAAAAACGGTAAAAAAACAGTTAAGGAAAAAAACTATTTACCTGGATACATTTTAGTTCAAGCTGAGTTAATAGGTGAAACTACACATATTATTGATACAGTAAATGGAGTAGTTGGTTTTTTAGGAGGTAAAGCATCTCCTACCCCTCTAAGGGCATCAGAAGTGAATAGGATTTTAGGTAATGTAGATGATGCAACCGAACAGGGTGAAACAATACTTGAACCATATTTGGTAAATGAAACGGTTAAAGTAATAGACGGACCATTTAGTGGATTTAGCGGAGTTGTTGAAGAGGTTTTAGAAGATAGAAAGAAACTTAAGGTAATGGTGAAGATTTTTGGACGAAGTACACCACTTGAGTTAAACTTCGTACAAGTTGAGAAAGAAAATTAAATAATATAAATAGGTACGAAAGTATCATTAAATAAAGCGTTATGGCTAAAGAATTAACAGGTTTTATTAAATTACAGGTAAAGGGTGGAGCTGCAAATCCAGCACCTCCGATTGGTCCTGCCTTAGGTTCAAAGGGTGTTAACATCATGGATTTTTGCAAACAATTTAATGCAAGAACTCAAGATAAGTCGGGCAAAATTTTACCAGTAGTAATTTCTGTTTACAGCGACAAATCATTTGACTTTGTAATTAAAACTCCACCAGTTGGGGCTCAGTTAAAAGATGCATCTAAAGTAACTACAGGATCGGCCGAATCAAATCGTAAAAAGGTAGGATCAGTAACTTGGGATCAAGTTAAAGCTATTGCTTCAGATAAAATGCAAGACATGAACTGTTTTAAAGTAGAATCTGCTATGAAAATGGTTGTAGGAACTGCCCGCTCAATGGGTATAACTGTTTCAGGTGAAATGCCTGCGGAATTAAAATAAGAAAGAAAAAAATAATATAATGGCGAGGATTAGCAAAAAAAGAAAAGCTGCGTTAGCTAAAATCGAGCCCAACAAGCAATATGCCTTAACTGAGGCGTCTAAATTGGTTAAAGAAATATCTTATACCAAATTTGACTCTTCTGTTGATATAGACATTCGCTTAGGGGTTGATCCAAAGAAAGCTAACCAGATGGTTCGTGGTGTAGTATCGCTACCACACGGAACAGGTAAAACCGTAAGGGTTTTAGCGTTGGTAACACCTGATAAAGAAGCTGAAGCAAGAGAAGCTGGTGCTGATTATGTTGGTCTTGACGAGTTTATTCAAAAAATTGAAAAAGGCTGGGTTGATATCGATATTATCGTAACACAACCAAACGTTATGGCTAAATTAGGTAAGTTAGGTAAAATATTAGGTCCACGTAACTTAATGCCAAACCCTAAATCAGGAACAGTAACAACCGAAATAGGAAAAACCGTTAAGGAAGTAAAAGCTGGTAAAATCGACTTTAAAGTAGATAAAGAAGGCAATATCCATACTTCAATCGGAAAATCTTCTTTCGAGCCAGAAAAATTAGTAGAAAATGCAATTGAATTAATTCAAACTATTGCAAAACTAAAACCATCTGCTGCTAAAGGTACTTATTTCCGTAGCGTAAATTTATCATCAACTATGAGCCCAGGCTTGCCAGTTGATACTAAATCAATACCGGGCATTTAATAATATCAGTTATGAATAAAGAACAAAAAGCACAAATAGTTGCGTCACTTACTCAAAAGCTGAATGAGTGTAACTTCATATACTTAACTGATGTGAGTAGTTTAAATGCGCAAAAAACCAATGCATTACGTAGAGCGTTTTTTAAAGACGGTGTTGTAATGGAAGTGGCTAAAAATACATTGATTGAAAAAGCAATCGAAAATTCAGATAAGAATTTTGGTGAATTAGCTGGAGTTTTAAAAGGTAACACTGCGTTATTGTTTTCAAATGACAGCAAGATTCCTGCTAAAATAATCAAAGATTTTAGAAAAAAAGATACTAAGCCTGCATTAAAAGGTGCTTACATTGATAGCGATATCTTTATAGGTGATGACCAATTAGATGCACTTACTAAGCTAAAATCAAGAAACGAATTAATTGGTGAAGTTATAGGATTGTTACAATCACCTGCTAAAAACGTTATCTCAGCTTTAAAATCAAGCGGTGATAAATTAGCTGGAATTGTGAAAACATTATCTGAGCGTCCAGAATAAATTCAAGTAAAAAATAAATATCAATAATTAATAACAAAATAAATTTTAGAAACAATGGCAGATTTAAAAGCGTTTGCTGAACAGTTAGTTAACTTGTCAGTAAAAGAAGTAAACGAGTTAGCAACAATTCTTAAAGACGAATACGGTATTGAACCAGCTGCTGCTGCAGTTGCAGTTGCCGCTCCTGCTGCTGCTGGTGCTGATGCACCGGCTGAAAAATCAACTTTTGATGTGATTTTGAAAAATGCAGGTCAAGCTAAATTAAACGTTGTAAAAACGGTTAAAGACCTTACAGGTTTAGGCTTGAAAGAAGCTAAAGAATTAGTTGATGGCGCACCAAAAGCAATTAAAGAAGGTGTAGACAAAGCTGAAGCTGAAAGCTTAAAAGCTAAGCTTGAAGAAGCTGGTGCTGAGGTTGAATTGAAGTAATTCAATCTATTGCACAAATAGGAACTTGACCCCGGCTTTGCCGAGGGTCAATTTCTTGTTTATAAACATTGCTAATTTCTGTCAAATTTCTGTAAAATTTTAACCTAAGAATAAATTGGCTAATAAAATGATGCAAGCAGGAGAAAGAATTAATTTCTCGACTGTTAAAAAGGTAATCGACTATCCAGATTTTTTGGATGTTCAGTTAGAATCGTTTAAAGAATTCTTTCAGCTCGATACCACATCGGAAAGCAGGTCTAACGAAGGCCTGTATAAAGTGTTTCAGGAAAATTTCCCGATCACCGATACCCGTAATATTTTCGTATTAGAATTTCTTGATTATTTTGTTGACCCACCTCGTTACTCAATAGATGAGTGTATTGATCGTGGTTTAACTTACAATGTTCCACTTAAAGCTAAGTTACGCTTATCGTGTAACGACCCTGAGCATGAGGATTTCCAAACCATCGTTCAAGATGTGTATTTGGGTACAATACCTTACATGACTCCAGGTGGTACTTTTTGTATAAATGGTGCTGAACGTGTTATTGTTTCGCAGTTACACCGTTCGCCAGGTGTATTTTTTGGACAAACATACCATACCAATGGTACCAAATTATACTCTGCTCGTGTAATTCCATTTAAAGGTAGTTGGATTGAATTTGCAACAGACGTTAATAACGTAATGTATGCTTATATCGATCGTAAGAAAAAATTCCCTGTTACTACCCTACTTCGTGCAATTGGTTACGAAACCGATAAAGACATTTTAAACTTATTTGATTTAGCTGAAGAAATTAAAGTTAGCAAATCTGGTTTAAAAAAAGCTGTTGGTCGTAAATTAGCTGCAAGGGTTTTAAAAACTTGGGTTGAAGATTTTGTTGATGAGGACACCGGTGAGGTTGTTTCTATTGAACGTAATGAAGTTATTATTGAGCGTGATACTGTTTTGGAAGATGAACACATCGACCTAATTGTTGAAGCAGAAGTAAAAACTGTTTTACTTCATAAAAACGAATCAAACCATAACGATTTTGCTATTATACTTAATACCTTACAAAAGGATACAGCAAATAGTGGAAAAGAAGCTCATGAGCATATCTATCGTCAATTACGTAACGCAGATCCACCTGATGAAGAAACTGCACGTGGTGTAATTGATAAATTATTTTTCTCTGATAAACGTTATGATTTAGGAGAAGTTGGTCGTTACCGTATCAATCGTAAGTTAGTTCGTACAACTTCTTCAGAAGTTCGTGTATTAACTAAAGATGATATTGTAAGCATCATGAAATACTTAATTGAGTTATCAAACTCACGTGCAGACGTGGATGATATTGATCACTTAAGTAACAGACGTGTGCGTACTGTTGGCGAACAATTATATTCTCAATTTGGTGTTGGTTTAGCACGTATGGCGCGTACAATTCGCGAGCGTATGAACATTCGCGATAATGAGGTATTTACTCCAGCTGATTTGATTAATGCAAAAACATTATCATCAGTAATCAATTCGTTTTTTGGTACCAATCAGTTATCACAATTTATGGATCAAACCAATCCATTAGCAGAAATAACCCACAAACGTAGGTTAAGTGCTCTTGGTCCTGGTGGTCTTTCTCGTGATAGAGCTG
>JAGPCI010000352.1 GCA_018058165.1 Bacteroidia bacterium | reverse complement strand
CCATATATGCTGGTTATTTTGATAGTGCTATTTCAATTAGAGGAACTAACGGAGAAACAATGGAAAGAGTAGGTTTTGCATTGGAATCAATTACCGATACTGGTACTTTTGTTTTCCCTAACAACACTTTTAAATATTCAGGTGCTGGTTTCAATTTTATAACTAAACCTATTTATGAAAACTTTTCAGCCAGTCCAATTACAAAAGGTAGGATACAGTTTTTACGATTTGACATAGATAGTGGCAAATACGCTGGTACATTTGAATTTGATGTTTACTCAAATGATTTTAAAGACACCATCCACATAACTGATGGCCGTTTCATGATACACAAATAACACTTAAACCTATAACTTTTATGAAAAAACTATTATTGCTCTCATGCTTATTAGCATGTATTTTTAATGCACATGCCCAGTATGATAGTACTGTAACTGTTATTGACAGTACCGATTACCAATTTTCTGAAAAATGGCATCGTTTGTACGAAAACGTACCTACCGACTCGGCCACCACCGGTTATTTTATTGATAAAATGGTTTGCTAAAAAAACACTAGTAAAATCACCACCAAATTTAGTTTGTGTAAATATGTGTAACCTGTATTTTCTATGTATTAAAATGGAGGCGCAGTGTATTCATCTTCATCATGGCTCATATCGTTAAGTTTGCTGCTGCGGGTAATAGTTCCCATGTTGCTATACCCATTATCATCATTGGTAAAGCTAGTGTTTTCTAGTCCACTAAAATCATGTTCTTCTAAGTCTTTAAACTTAGTAAACTCATGCACAAAACGTAACCTCACCGAATCTAAAGATCCATTACGATGCTTGGCAATATGTAGCTCGGCAATACCATGTGTGCTGCTACTGTCTTCAAACTCGGTTATGCCATAATACTCTGGGCGGTAAATAAACATTACCATATCTGCATCCTGCTCAATCGAACCCGATTCACGTAAATCTGATAACATTGGAATGGCTGCTGCTCCACGTTTCTCAGAAGCACGACTTAACTGTGCAAGTGCAATTACTGGTACTTCAAGTTCTTTTGCTAATGCTTTTAAAGAGCGCGAAATATAACTTACTTCTTGCTCGCGATTACCATTTTTGTTATTGGCATCATCGCCACGCATCAACTGCAAATAATCAATAATAATCATCTCCACATTGTTTTGCTCTTTAAGTCTGCGGCATTTACTACGCAACTCAAATACACTTAATGCAGGGGTATCATCAATAAAAATTGGTGCTTCGCTTAATCTAGCAATTTTGGTGTTTAATTGTTCCCACTCGTGTGGGGCAAGTGTACCCTTTTTTAATTTTTCGCCAGCAATTTCTGCTTCGCCACTTATCATACGCGTAACCAATTGTTTGTTGCTCATCTCAAGCGAGAAAATTGCAATAGCTTTAGGTTGTTCGGTTGATAAAGATGCATTACGTGCAATTGATAAAACCATAGCAGTTTTACCCATACCAGGGCGAGCAGCTAAAATCACCAAATCAGATTTTTGGAAACCTGATGTAATTCTATCTAACTTAGTAAACCCAGAAGGAATACCAGTTAAGCCCCCTTCTTTATCTTTTAATGATTCAATATCACGTATAGTTTCGCGCACAATCGAATTCATTTGTTTGTAATCGCGCTTAATATTGCCTTGCGATACTTCAAACAACTTACGTTCGGCACTGTCTAATAATTCAAAAGCATCGGCACTATCTTCAAACGATTCGCGCTGTATCTCTGTTGAGATTCTGATTAACTCGCGTTGAATAAATTTTTGTGCAATAATACGGGCGTGGTATTCGATATTGGCTGCTGAAGCAACTCGATTGGTTAATGAAGTAATAAAATAGGCTCCACCAACTAATTCTAATTGTGCTTGTTTGCGTAACTCAGATGTTACCGTTAATATATCAATGGGTTGGGCATTGCTAAATAGGTTTTTTATTACCTGAAATATTTGCTGATGCGCTTCTTTGTAAAAACTTTCGGGCTTTAAAATATCCGATACTACCGTGATGGCGTTTTTTTCAAGCATTAAAGCACCAAGCACTGCTTCTTCTAAATCAACAGCTTGTGGCTGTAGTTTGCCTGTTTCTAATAATTGAGCAACATCATTTTTTTTGGTAATCGGTTTTTTTCTAATCTCAGCCATGGTAATTTTTATACAGCAATTTTGTGTTGTGTAGCTACCAAATGTACTTTAAGTTGGCATATTTTTTTTATCAAAAATGTTATACACAACCTTGTATTTTATGTGTACATTGTGTTGATAGAGTTGGTGCAAGTTTGGTAATGTGCTGATGGTAAATTGTATTTTGTTAACAAAGCGTGTGTTTGCAAAAGTGCTTAAAAATGCTTAATTACCTCATTACGTGTAATTGTGTTTACCCCTGATTTATATGGCTATTATTATTTCTTAACAATTATTATTTGAAAAATTGCACCGGCTTATTTTGCAATCATTAAACCTACAAATGCCATATTTTGCAAGCCTTAACCTATAGTTTACAAGTAACAATTATTTAACCTTTTGTGTTTGTTTGGTGCTGAGGCTATTAAGATTATATATAATACTAAGGTATTTATTTAAGCAATTTTTTAAGGTA
>JAGPCI010000005.1 GCA_018058165.1 Bacteroidia bacterium | reverse complement strand
ACATACTGGCGAGTTTCCTATAATTGGTGTAAATACCTTTTTAAGCAGCAAAGGTTCGCCTACGGTTTTACCTAAAGAAGTTATACGATCTACCACCGAAGAAAAAGAATACCAAATTACCATGCTAAATGAACTGAAACATGGTAATGAAGAAAAAGGTGAAGAGATGTTAAAACGTTTGCAACATGTAGCTATTCATAACCAAAATATTTTTGCCGAAATGATGGAGGCTGTTAAGTATTGTTCGTTAGGACAAATTACTGAAGCCTTGTTTGAAGTTGGAGGACAGTATAGAAGGAATATGTAGGATAAAGATTTTATCGTTAATATAGCATAGATGAATTCAGTAATCTCAGTAAATAAAGTTATAATACGGCTGCCTGAAGAAAGATGGTTGCACATAACTTTAGGTCATCCTGAGATTGCTGAATTTTATTTTGAAGTTTTGGAGACCATTCAGAATCCTGATGAGATTTATGAAGGTAAAAGTATTGAATTATTAGCAACTAAACTTTTTTCACAATTAAATGGTAAATTCGTTGTAGTAGTTTACAAAGAACTATCGGCAAATGATGGATTTGTTATCACAGCATACATATCAAACAAAAAACAAGAATTTTTAAAGCGTAATAAAATATGGGGATCGCAGAAATAAAAGATATAGATATGCTACTTCCGTATTTTATCAGGCACCAGAACATTTGGACTGATTATGATGCAGAGGTGGATACATTATATGTTCATTACAAAAAGCCAAATCAAGCAGATCGGTCTGAAATTACAGATGATGATATTATTGTTAGGTACCAAAACGAGGAGGTTGTGGGATTAACAATTATGAATGCTAGTAAGCGTTATCAAGGTGATTTTTCGTCATTAGTATCAGAACCTGCCGTTCAGTATCAATCTTCAAATATAGCTCCCGTAAACGAATACTTGTTTTCTAAACTATTGTTAGGCGAAACAGTAAAGGTATACAAAATAAAAGGAGCTCAGGTATTGTTGTATGAAGGAACCGATTTAGGTAGATGTATAGTTAATGCACAAGGCAAAATCATTCACTATGAAAAAAGTAATCTAAATTCCAACATAAACTTTGCAGTTGTTGAAGATGATTTTCAGCGTGATGCAGAGAAATACTTAAGAGGCTAGTTCAACTTCACACGTTAATATCAAACAAGATACAACTTGTTTTTTCTCTTATACATCAAATACCAAAAAGGGCTCTGAACTTCTTTCGGGATAAGTAGTTGTGATTTTTCCCTTGTGAAGCTTGTGTACCGGAAAAATGATGTCCCAATTTTTACTCTATACTAATTCACCTTTATCTACCTTAAAGGTTTTAAACTTACATAGTTTTCTGTATTCGGGAGAAGTGTGTTCATGATTGAACAAGTAGTCTTCAAAGTCCACCATTCTCGCTGTTCCATCATTAAAATAAATGTGAATTTTATATTCAGATACAAAGTTGGCTTTTAGAACGAGTAATGATTTCATGCGTTAATCTTTTATCTTGGTTTACATGGTATAATCAAATTTAAATAACTTTAAATGATAAATGGTGTAATTTGCTTTTATGAACATCAAACTTCAAACCCCGCGTTTATACCTACGCGAATTTACTTTGGCTGATGTGGAGTTGTTGTACCACATGCATCAAGACCCTGCCATTATTCGTTATACAGGCGACCCATTACCATGGGATAGTTTGGCACAAACCGAAAAAGTATTAGTTGATATTATTTTACCTCAGTATAAAAATGGAATAGGACGTTGGGCGGTGCACTTAAAAGAAACCAATGAATTTATAGGTTGGTGTGGTTTAAAGCAAGTGGATGATGAAATAGATTTAGGTTATAGATATATTAGAAAATATTGGGGGAATGGATATGCAACTGAAGCGGCACAAGCTGTTTTAAACTTAGGCATACAACAACAGTTACCAAATATGGTTGGTTGTGCTGATTTAGAGAATATAGCATCTGTTAAAATATTAGAGAAAATTGGCTTGAAGTTTTTGAAGTATTACACAGAAGAAGATGGTTCTTTGTCAGTAAAGTTTAAGGCTGAATAAAACTACGGTAAAATTTAATAGGGTATTATTTATCAAACAATTTACCCCAAGTCTCGGCATCAAAACCAAGTGTAAATGTTCCATTAAATTCAACTAAGGGCCTTTTAATCATCGATGAGTTTGCTTGCATTAACTCAACTGCTTTTTGCAAATCAGTTATAGATAATTGTTGCTCAGTACTTAATTTTTTAAAGGTGGTTCCTTTAGTGTTTATTAGCTTTTTAACATCAATGTGCTTTAGCCATTCATTTAATTTAGCTTCAGTAATTCCCGCTATTTTATAATCAATAAAAGTATAATCTATACCATTTTGGATAAGCCAGTTAAAAGCTTTTTTCATGGTATCGCAGCTTTTTATTCCGTAAATGGTTACACTCATGCTTTATTAAAAGTTATGGTAATTTCTGTGCCAATATTTGGTGTGCTTTCTAGGCTACACGTTGCATTATTATTGGCAATAAATTCTTTAGTAAGGTGTAGCCCTAAACCAGTTCCTAGTTCGCCATTAGTACCTTTTTGACTTATTACACTATCAGCATAAATTTTTTCAATAGTAAAATTATCCATGCCAACTCCATTGTCTTTAATTTTCAATACAATGGTATCATCAGTTTGATAGGCGCTAATATTTACCAAGCCATTTTTATTGGTAAATTTAATTGCGTTTGATAATAGGTTTCTTATTATTAAATCAATTTGGTCGTTATCGGCAATTATATCTATTTCGTCACTTATATTAGTTTCAATATTTACTCCCTTTTTAGTTGCAATAAGGTTAAAAAGTTGTTTGTTTTGAGTTATTAATTTATTTAATGAAACTTTGGTTTTATTGGTTTGAAGGCCTGATTTCATTTGTTTTTTTGCCCATATAAGAATATTATCGAGCAATAAGTTTAAAGAATTTACTTGGCTACTTAGGTCGTTTTTTACCGACATAAATTCTTCTGGAGTTATAATATTACTATCAAGTAATTGAAACATGTTTTGTAACGATGCTACAGGCGACCTTAAATCGTGAGCGATAATAGAAAATATTTTATCCTTGAATTTATGGTGTTGTTCTAAAATTTCATTTTGCTTAAAGGTAAGGTCATTAATTTTTTTCTCTTTTCTTCTGTTAGAATTTATGCTGTATGTTAGCAAACTTATGCCACCGATTATAGCAAGCAAAAGTGCAAACCCAATTTGCAGTAACTTATTTTTTTCTTCTTCTATTTTTTTTGATGCTTCCAGTTTTAAAATCTCTTGCTCCTTATCTTGCAGTTTATAACGGTATTCAAAATCATTAAATTTGGTAATATTCTCTTCGTTGTAAATACTATCTGCATATTGTTTTGAAAGTTTGAAGTAATTTAAAGCCTCATCAAATTTCCCATCTTTTTCTAAAATATCTGCTAATATTTCCCCAGTCTCTACAATCATTCGTATAGACCCAATTTTTAAGGATGTATTGTATGCAATTTTGCCGTATATGTAAGCATTTTGGTAGTCTTTTATTGCGGCATAATAAAGCGCCTTTCTACTGTTTAACACTATTTTATTTTCATTGTCAACATCCTGTTCAAGATACTTTTCTGCTTCAATTATAACCTTTAGTGCTGCTGGATATTTATGCTCTTCCATAAACATTTCAGAAATGTTATTGAGTGCAATTATTACTACATCATTATCTTGGTTAGCCTTGCCCATTTTAAATGCTTCATTAAAGTAATAATAGGCCGAGTCGTAATTGTTTCTTTCAAAGCATAAACCACCAATGTTGATGTATAGGTTTGCTAATTCATATTCGCTTTTTATTCGTTTTCTAATTCTAAAACTTTCCCAGTATGCATCCTCCGATTTTTTAAAGTTGCTCATGTAATAATATAAATTACCCAAATTAGAGTAACTGTTTGCCAAACCATCCCAATCATTAATTGATTTGCGAATACTTAAGCCTTTAAGCATACTTTTTAGGGCGCCATTGTAATCACCAACAGCAGATAGATTGTTGCCTAGGTTATTATAACAATCTCCCATTCCTTTTAAATCGTTGGCTTGTTGCCTGTATTTAATGCTTTTATTGTAATAAATATTTGCAGAATGAAACTCGCCATAGTTATTAAACAGCACTGCCATATTATTGTATACAGCACCAATACCTTTAAAGTCATTTATTTTTTCGTAGTAATCAATTGCTATCGAATCATGATACAAGGCAAGGTTTTTTTCTTGAAGATTTATGTATGCTATACCTTTAATTTTGTGCCCATTTCCAATACCACGGGTGTAGTTTATTTGGGTTGATAAATCTATAATTCTATCACCAATTATTAGCAAGCTATCCATTCCTCTATGTTGGTAATGTATGCCAATTATGCTTAACGTATTAATATAATTACTATCAATAGAGTTAAAAGAATATAACTTATTAAATAGGCTGTCAAACGTTTTTTGTTGCGCAAATGTTTGGGTGCTAGATAAAATAAGAATTCCAATGATATAGGTGTAAATTCTATTTTTGAGCATATATCGTTACTAATTACCTCCACAAAATAATCCTATACTACTACAATTGCAATGTTATTTTAAAATTAATCTTCAAAAAAACTATATACAACAGGTTCGAGCCAGCTTTGTTTGCTATTTAGCATAAAACCAACGTGGCCCCCAATTGGTGCAAAAATGGCATGTAAAAAAGGGTGGTCTACTACTTCATCAAACGGAAAACAACTTGGACTTAAAAAAGGGTCGTTTTGTGCATTGATAAGTAGGGTTGGAGTATTTATGGTATGTAAAAATGGTTTGCTACTGCATTTACTCCAATAATCTTCTGCATTCTTAAAGCCGTTTAAAGGTGCGGTGTATGCATCATCAAACTCTTTAAAGTTTTTAATTTTGTGTATGCCCTTAATATCAACTTTATGTGGAAATTGTTTGCTTTTGGCCAACATTTTTTTAGTTAAACTGCCTAAAAAACGTTGCATATATATGCGGTTTAAACCATTGTCTAATTGCAAGGCCGATCCTTTTAAATCTACAGGAACAGATACGGCAGCAGCTGCTGTAACTTGCAATGGTATTTGGCTATTGTTCGCCAAATAATTTAATAAAACATTTCCCCCTAAGCTAAATCCTAATAAATAAATCGAATCGTATTTTGATGCAATACTGTTTACGTAAAAACTTAAATCGGTAGTAAAGCCGCTGTGGTATGCGTGGGGTAATAAGTTTAATTCTCCTCCGCAGCTTCTAAAGTTCATGGCATGCACATCAAACCCATTGGCACTAAATATATTTGCAAAACTTTTTATGTATTGCGACTCGCTACTACCTTCTAACCCATGTAGCATTACAACAGCTTTTTTGTTGCTTCGTATTAGACAATCAACGTTAAAAAAATCAGCATCAGGTGTAGCTATTTTTTTTCGCGAATACTGTAAGTTATGTTTACGAAATAGCGCAGGTAAAATAGTAGATAAATGGCTATTTTTATATATAAAATTGGCTTTAAGCTCGGGGTAGTCTTTTACAATCATGCTTTGCAAAGGTAATCAACCCAAAGTATATAACGCTTGAATATAAGTACGTTAATTAAACTAGATATAAACCAACAACTATTGTTAGTTGAGTATTGTATACACTGCTTTATTTTTATAATTATGCGCTAACTTAAAAGTAATCCTATCCTTTTATTGTTACTTTATAATTACACTTTTGTAACCCACAGCATAACCGGTAAAAGAACCAATAGCGCCTGTAACGTTTGATTTTACAGATATTGGCGTAGCAAATGGTCCGCCATTGTTTGCCGCCTTGTTAAACGATTCCCAAAACAAATACTCTTGCCTGCCAATAGAGGTGAGGTATAAACTTAACGTATCGCCAACATTAAAAGGCCTAAAAAAGCTGTAAGGAAATACACCGTTGTTTAAAAATGCATCATCAAATGTTCTGAATTGCGAAGCTGCTCCCCAGCCAACTAAATATGGATTATAGCCTCTTTGAATGGCTAAGCGGTAATTGTTTTGCTCTGGGCCATCCATAAACTCAAACGTTACAAACAAATCAGTATCTTTTTTATTCTCTGATATTTCTGTTCGCCAAAATAAAGTATCAATTTCTACTACATTCGGAATACTAGTAAATCCTAAGATTTTTTCAGTGCCTGCTGTAATTTCTAACTTATAAGGTACTCCTACTTGAGGTGTTAATAATGGGTTAAAATATATGCCACTAAAACCTTGCAGCAATACATCAATTCCGGGTATGCTGCTTACATCTATTAATTGTATTTTGGCGCTGTCGTTCCAAATGGTATCTCCACCAAAAACTACACCTGGTGTAATGTAAACCAATGCATCTTTTACGCCATTAAGCGACAAATCTGGGTTAAAATAATCAACAGTACGGCTTAAATAAACATAGTTTAAATTAGGAAAACGTTGGTTAATACTGGCCTCAACTACTAATCTAGGTTGACTTAAAGGTATATCAACCGTAATTTCTTTTTCGCATGATGTGGTTAACATCAAGCCAACACCAATAAGTATATAATTTATTAAGTTTTTCACTGTTTTAAAATTTAAAGTTCCAAGCTACTGATGGCAAAATAGGAAATAAATAAACCATGTAGGCCCTTACTTTTTGTGCTTCAATATCGGGTACAAAATATATAAAATAAGGGTTGGCTCTGTTATATAAATTATAAATGCTAAAATTCCATGACGATTCAAAGGTTTCGGTTTTGCGTTGGTAATACGTAAACGAAATATCCATGCGGTGATAAGCTGGTAACCTAAAGTCATTAATCTTATCGTAAACATCTACAAAGTTAAACTTCGGTTGGTTTTCTGTTAAATCAAATCCAGGTTGGTAAGTGTAGCGCGAGGTCGGTAAAGTAGCTGCATTTCCTGTACCATAAACAAAAACCAAAGTGCCACTCCATTTTTTGTTTATTTGGTATGAGGCAACTAAACTTAAATCGTGGGTTCTATCATACCTAAAAAAGTATGATTTGCCTTGGTTTAATTCATCAAATTGTCTTGTGCTTCGGCTCCAAGTGTATCCAAACCAACCCGTAAGCTGACCAAATTTTTTCTTTGCAAAAAACTCAACACCATATGATAATCCTTGCCCAAAAATCATTTCGTTTTCTAGGTTTTGGTTAAAAAACAAATTAGCACCTGGCTTAAACTCTATTTGGTTGTACATAGGTTTATAATAGGCTTCTATTGATGTTTCGTATGCATTTTCGTTAAAGTTTTTAAACAACCCAACTGCATATTGATAGGCCAATTGTGGTTTTACCAATCGTGATGATGGAACCCATAAATCTGATGGAAACTGCGCTCCACTTGTGGTTGCTAAATGTAAAAATTGATAGGTTTGTGTAAATGATGCTTTAACAGATGTGTTTGAGTTTAATAAAAACGTACCTGCCAATCGTGGTTCAAGTCCAGGATAAGTTACTATTGTTTCGCCATCTTCAAAGGTTTTTCCATCGCCAACCTGTATTCCTTCATCATTAAAAACCCTTTCGGTAAACGGACCAACTTGTGTAAAAAATACTGCTCGTAAACCTGCATTTATAGTAACCCGTTTGCCTATTTTAAATTCATCCATGGCATATAAGGCATACTCGTGTGCATACTGTTTATTAATGCGTTGGTCTATTGTTATAGTGCCCACTTGGCCAGTTGCAATACCAGGAGTAAAGGTGTGGTAAATATATTGTCCTCCAAATTTAATGGTGTGGTTTTTATCTGGCGTGTAATAAAAGTCTTGTTTCACATTCCAATCTTCTAAACCCGATGAAAGTTTAAACCCGTTATCGCCAAAATCAAATTGATTATTTAAATCGTAACGGTTATAAATTAAAATGGTATTGCTATATAATTTTTTATGAAAACTATGAAACCAACGTAAGCTCGCAGCGGCATTTCCCCAGCCTACCTGAAACTTTACCAACTGGTTGGTTGGACTTTTAAAGTTAAAAATATCTCGGCCATAATATCCAGAAAACACCAACTTATTTTTATCGTTTATGTTAAAATGTGCCTTGGCATTAAAATCATAAAAATAATAACCATTGGCACTTTGTTCTTCTGTTAAAAAGGGCTTTACCAGCGCATCAATATATGTTCTTCGGCCTGCAATCATAAATGCGCTTTTGCCTTTTTGTATTGGCCCTTCAAACATTAACCTTGATGAGATTAGGCCAACACCACCATTTGTTACATACTTTTGGTCGTTGCCTTCGCGTAAACCAACATTTAATATTGATGATAATCTGCCCCCATAATTAGCGGGCATGCCACCTTTTATTACTTCTACATTTTTTACAGCATCGGTATTAAACACCGATAAAAATCCAAGTAAATGCGATGGGTTATAAATTACCGCATCATCCATCAACACCAAATTTTGATCGGGCCCACCACCTCGCACATAAAAACCAGTACCGCCTTCGCCACCACTTTTTATGCCCGGTAATAATGTTATGGCTTTTAATACATCTGGCTCACCAAAAATTACAGGCAAAGTTTTTACTTGTTCGCCAGTTAATTCAACCCTGCTCATTTCTGTGCTGGTAACATTTACGTTTGTACGTTGGCCAGTAATTACGGCCTCTTTTGTTGAAACTACTGTGCTACTTAAATTAAAATTTAGGGTGATATTTTGTTTAGCAATAACAATGTTTTGTTGTGCATTTAAATGGCCTAAATGGCTAACAATTAATGTGTAATTTCCAGTTGGCAAAGGCAGTTTATAAAATCCTTTTGCATTTGTTGCGGTACCTTTTTTACTATCGCTTGTTTTAATAATTGCGCCAATTAATGCCTCACCTGTAATCGAGTCTCTTACATACCCACTTATGGTTTGGGCATTTGCATTAATCCCTATAAAAATAACCAAACATATTAAAAGTATTCTTAGTTTTAATTTCACAATAGGCTAACAAATAAAGGTTAAAAATTGTTTAACGACATTCAATAACGCAAAAGTAGGCCTAAATATTTTAGTTTGGGTTGATGGGATTTGATTGTTTATGTAAATTATTCTTTACCTAATTAATATTATTAGCTGAAATATGCCGTGATATTTGCATATTTGTGTTTTAAATTACCTAAAATACGTATGATTAATTTTGAATATATAGAAGCCAATAAGGATAAGTTTAAAAATGATTTTTTAAACGCTGTGGCATTTCCGCACCTTGCTGTTGATGGGTTTTGTGACGAGGCTAAACTTACCCAATTGTATAGTTTAATACCAGATATTGATACCCCAAGTGCAGATTATGTTTTTGGTAAAAACAAATTCGAAAAATCTAAATTTAGGGAGTTAGGTGGTTTGTTTGAAGAGCTTTACCAAGACTTTGTTTCAGAGCGTTTTCAAAATTGGTTGAAGTACGTTAGTAACGAAGATGTTTTTGTTGATACTGCCTTTTATGGCGGTGGAATTCATCAAGGCAAAACAGGTAGTTTTTTAGATATGCATGCAGATTTTAACTACCACCCTTTAAACGATAAATGGTTTAGAAACCTAAATTTATTGTTGTATATAAATAAAGATTGGAAAAAAGAACATGGAGGCGAATTGCGCCTTGAACATGCAGATACAGGAGTAAAAACCGAAGTTGATGTACCATTTAATCGCCTAGCAATTATGCTTTGCCGTGGTTACACATTGCATGGTTACGATGCCATTCGTTTTCCTGAAGGTAAGTACCGCACCAGTATAGCTGCTTATGCTTACACGCTCCACGAAAAACCTTTAGAGGATTCACGTACCACTGTTTGGCATGTTGAAAAAAGTAGTCCACTAAAGTATTTTTTAAGCAAAATTTGGGTACCTGCTGTAAAGTTAAAAAGTAAATTTAGCAAAAGTAAAACGGCCGACCATTAAGCATGAATAATTATGCAATAATAGTAGCGGGAGGTAGTGGTTTGCGTATGGGTTCTGATGTTGCAAAACAGTTTTTATTATTAAAAAACAAGCCCGTTTTAATGCATACCATCAAACAATTTACATCCTGTAAACAAATTATTTTGGTGTTGCCATTAGCCCAAGTTAGTTATTGGAAACAATTGTGCGAAGATTATCAATTTAAAATGCCACATACCATTGTGTATGGAGGAGATGAGCGTTTTTTTTCGGTATTAAATGGTTTAAATAGTTTGCCCGATGATGCACAAGGCTTGGTTGCAGTGCATGATGGAGTAAGGCCATGTGTTACCCAAAATACAATCGACTTAAGTTTTAGTGAAGCCGCAATACACCAAAGTGCAATTACTTCTGTTGGGTTAAAAGATAGCATACGTATGGTTGATGGCGAAGCAAGTGTGGCATTAGATAGGAGTAAATATTGTTTGATACAAACCCCACAAACCTTTAATTTATTGGCACTAAAAAAGGCCTATTCGCAAATAAACTACCAAACACATTTTACTGATGATGCCTCAGTATTTGAAGCAGCCGGAAATACCATACATTTAATAAAAGGCGAGTACCGCAATATTAAAATTACTACGCCTGATGATTTACTTTTAGCTGAATTGTATATTAAATAAGTTAAAGTAAGGTGTTTGTTTTTTAGTTGAATAAGGAAATAAAAGCTGGATAAAATGCAAAAAAACCAAGCCATAATAAAATTTTTAATAGGTATTACTTTATTAGCTACCGTTTTTCACTTGGTTGTATTACTAAAAATAATTCCTTTTCAAATTGTTTGGGGTGGGCGGTTACAAACAGAACAGGATATGTATGTATTCGAACTTGGTTCAATACTTGTTAATGCATTTTTTATTTTTGTTTTGCTTCAAAAGGGAATGTTTATAAAGTCCATTTTTAGCAATAAGGCTGTTTCAATCATTTTATGGATATTTTTCGCGGTTTTTCTTTTAAACACTATTGGAAATTTATTAGCAAAGTCAACCTTCGAAAAATTGTTTACCATAGTAACACTAACTAATGCTGCTTGTATTTGGAAAATAAACAAAACCGTTAAACTTTAGGTTAGGAATATGTTCGGGCATAATGTGTGCATGAACGTCAATTTTATATGGACCAGGTGTTGTCATGATACGTGTGTTGAATGAATGTGCAAAATAAGGTGTTTGGGTTGAAATACTAAAGGATTAAAACTACGGTTTAAAAACTATCAGAGATGCATCAAATACTCATAGCCTTGGCATTTGATGGCATGACGCATCAAGTTATAATAGACGTAATTATTACTTGTTTGTTTTTTCATTTGACAAAAGTGTTTTATCCAACTCAAGTTTCTGATTATCATTTAAACTTCTTATTAGTTGATGAACGATAGTGTCATTATTTTTTAGGAGTTGTGTTATGTGTGCCACGATATCATATGTGCCTTCTTCTTGCAATATAACAAAGGCGCAAGTTCTAAGAATTGGGTCGAAATGATGAACTAGAATCTGTTCAACTTGCTGTTTATTGCAGTGTTTTTTTAACTCACTTTTAAACATTGCTTGTTTTTTCCTCAAATCATCTGCCAAGCCACTTCGTTCCACAAACTCATCATCTTCAAAAACCCACGCATATTGTTCGTAAGAAAGATTAAAAGAGTAAAATGCAGTGTTTCCCGTATTAAATTTAAATATCAATTGTAAAGCACTATCGTTTAAAATTTCATAAAGTGCTCTTAAAGAATCTAAGTTCGATGTATATTTATAATCAAGCACACCTCCAGCTAAATAAATTAAAGCTGCATTGTTTTTAAATTTAAGTGCTGACTCTTTTAAAATAGTGATATCAAACGAGTCTTTAAGGCAAGCTGATAAGTCTATAGCCGAGTAAGTGCAAGTTAACGGATGATTGGTTTTAAAAATATAATTAGTAAAGCCGGTGTCAATTTCAGATGTTCCTCCCATTTCTTCACAAAAAATACGATCATCTGAACTTTCATACATAAAATCGCCAACCATCATTCTACTTTTATCACCTATTAAATGTAACCTACCAAACAATACTTTAATGCTAGTAGTGTCGAGCAAATGATGTTTGATAATTTGCTTGTTGAATGGATCATATGCTGCCATGATAGACAAACTCCTTACTATGGGATTAAAATGATTGGAAAGTATAATTAGTTTTTCGATAGGAGTAGTTTCTATTAATTGTTCTACCAACTCTGTTTGGTAAATTAATTGTTTATAGTATTCAGATTTATAATATCTGGGTGGTATCTCATCGCTGTATCCACTGTATCTGCTGAATCCTTCTTCCTTAGAATATAAATCTATCACCGTATATTCCCTACCAGGCATAGCCAGTTTCTCCAGTTTATTGATTTTGTCGATAACGTTTAACGAGCTATTGCTAAACTGTTTTGCCGCATTGCTCCATTCCTGTAGAGTCATGGGTATATATGAATCGCTTGATGCAGTGTAGGCTGATGATGAAATAATTGGGCTTTGGTTCTGACTGTTATGTGCATTGGTTAGTGAATCACGCAGCATTTTAGAGGTTATATCGTGTATATCATACATAATGGTAAACAATGAATCATAATCTAAAAACAGGTTTGAAAAGTATGGATAGGTGAGATTGGTTAATCGATTTTTATTTTGATAAATACTTAACCAATTGGAATAGCTATTTTGTAGTGTTAACGAAAGTTTATTTGCTGCTTGATGCACAAAAATACTACTGATAATGTTTTTAGCCTTTTGTTTGCCGGGTGTGCCTGCATAGCAAAGTAAACTAGTTAAAAGCGTATGAACATTTTTCTCATTTTTAGCTTTTAGCTGTTGCTGTAGTTCGTTTTTTAGTAAGGGTAAAAAATAATCGACTGGATAAAGATTAACCAAAGCGATAATTTCATTTAAATCTCTTTTAAGGTAAAAATGAAACTGTCTTTTTACGTAAGGCAAAAAGTGTGGGTGTTTAAATTTATTAACGGCATATAAGTTTAGTGTAAAAGGTAACTCGCCTTTTTTTGCTTTTTGTTTGTGATTAATAAAAATAGCTGTATCGGCAATGTTTTTATATTCAGCAAGCTTGGTTTGAGCTTCAAAACGAATAATTGCATTAAGGTGGGTTTTGGCATAAGTTAAAAGTTGTGCTCTAAATTGTTTTTTTACCGGCCTAGACTGTATTGCATAAACTAAACTTTTTAATTGAACGGGTGAATAAAACACCAAGCTATCAACTATTTCTTTTTGTTGAGTGTTTCCATTATGCGAAATCCAATAGGCCAATAAATCAATTTGATTTGCGGGGTTTACATCTGTTGTCTCGTCATTTACTTCGTTAATAGTTAAGGTTGATAGGCGATTTACAAACTCCGGAATGGGGTTAAATGAGCTATCTTTTAATAACAAATAAAAAACACAACACTTTACTGTAACACTTGGATGTTGGAGTAGGCTAATTAATTCGTTCCTACTGCAATGTTTGGCTAGTTTATCAATGAATTTGGCATTATACTTATAGAAAACAAGGTTGATAGATTCTAAGTCTTGCTCTCTATCTTTCCAAAAATTGCATTCGTTTTCATCTGCGCCATCTGTAAAGTACTCGAACAAGTGTACAATAGCAGAATCATTCAGGTTTTTGTAGATGGATTTGTAAACTTCAAGGTTCTTGCTCACATCACTTTTATAAAAAGTGATGAGTTTTAAAGCAAAATCACGGTTTGGTAATTTACTTTTTTCTAAAAATAGGCTTAATTCTAATAACCTTGTTTCACCATAAAAGTATGCGTGTTCATTTGTACCTCCGTATTTAATATATTCAATAAACCTTTGTCGGAAGTATGGAAAAATCAATGGTTGATCACCTTCGGTGTCTGCAATTTGGTCTATTAGGTTCCGTAATTTGTCACTGTATGCAGCATCGAATGTTTTCGAACCGTTATCAATATACGGATTTTTAAATAATAAATTACTATTTGTAGGGAAGTATAGTTTGCAAATAATTAGATCGATTAAATTTTTAGTGTTCTCTCTGTAATTTATTTCAACACTTTCTGTATCCGTTAAATGTGTTGAAATAAAAGCGAATAAATTTGTTGTGTCTTTATACATTAGCGCGTTAATCGCATAAAACCTAACTATCCCTTTAGGGTGGTTTTGTAAAATGTTTAGTTCAACTTTCGTAGATTTTGCCAAAATAGAACAGAAAAGGGAGTCTTGCATTTCTACGAGCATGTATTCTTCAGAACCCAAATTTGCGCTTATTTCATAATCTGTAATGATGTTTAATGAAGATATACTATCTATAATAGTTAACAAACTATCACTAAACCCTTTCTTGGCCTCGTTCCATTCACTCTCGGTCATGGGTTTGTAGGGCTGCACTTGTTGGGCACGCGCAACATTTGCTTGGATGGTTAAACCAAGCAATAATAGAATTATATTGAGTTGTTTTGACATGGGTTAATGTTTATACAATTACTTATTCAATTTACTTAAAACTTCCGTAGTTATGGTATCCATTTTGGAAAATGCAAACCACCTCTTACCTAAATCTTTTAATGAAGCGCCAATGTGGTACAATTCTTTTTGGTCTATAATCAAAAAACGATCATGGCTATCGTTAAAGTATTTTACTTCTACAATTGGGTATTGGCTATTGTGTTTATCCAAGTCTAATTGCAACTGTTTGCTTATGTTTTTGGTGTAAATAGTAGCAGTTACTTTTTTGTTGCGTTTAGCAAGTATGGTGAGCACGGTTTCGTCTACATAATTATCTATCAGAATGATGTTGCTTTTAGCTCTTTTGATAATGTCGGCAACAAACACATACGCATCAAAAATTTGTCCATCGAAGAAGATGCCTTTATCCGGTTCGGGTTTTCCTGATTCTAATGCTTTAAAGATTTGGTCTATCTTTTCATCGGTTTTCAGTTGTTTCAACTCCACTTGGTCGAGGCGTTGAAATACTGAAGCATTGTTTAATAAAAACTTACGCATGGCAACAAAAGCACGGGCAATAGCAACACTTATTAGGTCTGCTTTTTCATTTTTTATGACTCCTGAAACTGCTGCAACCCCTTGTTCTGTGAACACCAATGGTAAGCTACCGCCCAAACTTTGTTTGGAAGGTATCGCATTTTGCGATACCAAATGTTCAACCTCATTATCATTTAGCTGAATTACAAAATCCTTAGGAAAGCGATTTGGATTGCGTTTAACTTGTTCACGAAGTCTTATTGGTTTAATGCCATAAAATGAGGCAAGGTCTTTATCAAGCATCACTTGAACTCCTCTAATTGTGAAAATTTTATGTTGAATTATATCAGTTGAAATTAATTCCATAGCTTTGGTAAATTTATGGTAGTGTTGAGTACAATACTATGATTAGGTAATTCCTGTGTTTTGTTACTTGAGGTTCCAAATTGGTACTTCAAGTTCTCCCATTCGTTTTCGGTTATTTGAAACATAAACGCTCCCGGAAATCGGGACTCGTTTCTTTTAACTGCTCTGTTTATAAACTTAGTTTCTGTCTCGTAAAGTTCTGCCAAATCACTATCAAGCATAACTTGTGTAGATCTTACATCAAAAATTCTTGACGCAATTATTTCGTGGGTTAATTGTTTCATGGAAAAATGAAAATAGTTTATGTAAATTTAATTGAAATCTACCAAAAACAAAAACAGCCCGCAACATTAGTTACGAGCTGTTTACATGCTATATTTACTATTTTTAAAACGAACGGTGGTTCGCTGTTTTATGCAATTCTTCGGGTGATAATGATTTAAAATACTCGTAGGTTATTTTTAAACCATCGGCACGACTAACTTTTGGTGCCCAACCCAAAATTTCGGTAGCTTTAGTAATATCTGGTCTGCGTTGTTTTGGGTCGTCTGTTGGTAATGGTTTAGATACTAACTTCTGGGTTGTACCTGTAAGTTTTATAATCTCTTCACCAAATTCTTTAATGGTAATTTCATCGGGGTTGCCAATGTTTACCGGGTAAGGATAATCACTTAATAATAAACGATAAATTCCTTCTACTAAATCATCAACATAACAAAACGAACGTGTTTGAGAGCCATCACCAAACATGGTTAAATCTTCGCCACGCAAAGCTTGTCCAATAAATGCTGGCAATACACGGCCATCATTTAATCGCATACGTGGGCCATAGGTGTTAAATATACGTACAATACGTGTTTCTAATCCATGATAAGTATGGTAGGCCATGGTCATTGCTTCCTGAAAACGTTTTGCTTCATCGTACACGCCACGCGGACCAACAGGGTTTACATTGCCCCAATACTCTTCTGGTTGTGGATGTACAGTTGGATCGCCATATACTTCGCTGGTTGATGCAATTAACACACGTGCATTTTTTACACGCGCTAATCCTAAACAATTGTGTATACCCAACGAACCAACTTTTAAGGTTTGAATTGGTATTTTTAAATAATCAATAGGACTTGCAGGTGAAGCAAAATGTAGGATGTAATCTATCTTACCAGGTACATGAATAAACTTACTTACATCATGGTGGTAAAATTCAAATTCTTTTAACTTAAATAGGTGTTCAATGTTTTTTAAATCACCCGTAATTAGGTTATCCATTGCCACAACATTATAGCCTTCTTTTATAAATCTATCGCACAAATGCGAACCCAAAAAGCCCGCTGCACCAGTAATTAAAACACGTTTTTTATCAGCCATTATATTTTTATTAATCAAAAGCAGTAAAATTAGAAATTAAGAATTAAAAATTACTTTTCTAAATCCGAAATCCGAAGCACTAAATTAACTCCGCTGAACTTCGTTTCGAAAGGAGAGGCTAATGTTTCAATAGTAAGTTAAACTTCCCCAACTTCAGCATTCAATATTCAGCATTCATAATTCAATATTTCCTTTCTCCCTTTTCGAATTTCCTCTTTTTATTTTTTATTTATCCCAATACAATAATACTCAAAGCCAAGTTCTTTCATCTCGTCTAGGTCGTAGATATTACGTCCATCAAAAATGGTTTTTTGTTTAAGTAATTTACCTATTACATTAAAGTTTGGCGAACGAAACTCAGGCCATTCAGTAGCTATAACCAATGCATCAGCATCAATTAAAGTGTCATATGGGTCTTTGCAATAGTTAATGGTTTCACCTAGCGTTTTCTTGGCTTCGTGCATTGCTACTGGGTCGTATGCTTTAATATTGGCGCCTGCATGTAATAGTTTTTCAATAATAACCAACGAAGGCGCTTCACGCATATCGTCAGTTTTTGGTTTAAACGATAAACCCCAAAAACCAAAAGTTTTACCTTTTAATTGCCCATTAAAGTGTTTAGCAATTTTATTAAAAAGCACCAATTTTTGGTCATCATTTACATCTTCTACAGCTTGTAAAATGCGTAAATTGTGGCCGTATTCTTTAGCTGTATTCACCAAAGCTTTTACATCTTTAGGAAAACAAGAACCGCCATAACCAATACCTGGGTAAATAAATTTGTGCCCAATACGCGGGTCGCTACCAATTCCTTTACGCACCCAATTTACATCAGCACCCACCAACTCGCACAAATTAGCTATATCATTCATAAAACTAATTTTGGTGGCAAGCATTGCATTTGCTGCATATTTTGTCATTTCGGCACTAGGTATATCCATAAAAATTATGGGGTGCCCATTTAATAAAAATGGTTTGTAAAGTTTGCGCATAATATCTTCGGCAGCCTTACTTTCTATACCTACAACTATTCTATCTGGTTTTAAAAAATCATCAACGGCCGCACCTTCTTTTAAAAACTCAGGGTTACTTGCCACATCGAAATTAATATCAACACCACGCAGAGCAAGCGCCTTTTTTACTTCGGCTTTAACCTTGTGCGAAGTGCCAACAGGAACAGTACTTTTTGTAACAATTACACCATAATCATTCATGTGCTGACCAATTTCGTTGGCCACACCAAGCACATACTTTAAATCGGCACTACCATCTTCTCCCGGAGGAGTTCCAACAGCAATAAATGCTACATCGGCATCCTTAATGCTTTCGGACAAACTGGTGCTAAATACTAACCTGCCGGCTTCGCTATTTCTTGTTACTAATTCTTCTAACCCTGGCTCGTAAATGGGTAAAATACCCTTTCTTAGGTTTTCAATTTTGTTAATATCAATATCAACACAAACCACATCAATGCCCACTTCGGCAAAACATGTTCCGGTAACTAAACCTACATATCCGGTTCCTACTACTACTATTTTCATATATTATTTGGCAGTTGAATTTTGTTTACAAAACTCGTTAATGTTATTAATTATAAATGTTAATTGGTCATCAGTAACCTCAGGACTCATTGGTAATGAAATTACTTTGGTGCATAAATTCTCTGTAACAGGTAAACTGCCTAATGGAAATTTATTACTTTGATAAGCCTTTTGTGCATGCAACGGAATAGGATAATATACCATTGATGGAATTTGTTTTTCGGCTAAAAATTTTCGCAAGTCATCACGATTAATGCCCTTGCATTTTAATGTGTATTGATGAAAAACATGGGTTGAATTTTTTACCCTTATTGGTATTTCAAAATTTGGATGATTACCAATAGCTTCATCATAAACCTTAGCAACTTTGTTACGTGCATTTTCGCAATCGGTAAGCGATTGTAATTTTACATTTAAAATAGCAGCTTGTATGGTATCTAATCTAGAGTTTACGCCAATATCATCGTGGTGATATTGTATGCTTTGTCCGTGGTTGGCAATCATTTTTAAACGTTTAGCCAAGTTTTCATCACGGGTAAACATTGCACCCCCATCTCCCAAACAGCCTAAATTTTTTGATGGAAAAAACGAGGTACATCCTACATCACCAATAGTTCCGGCTCGTAAAGTTTTTCCGTTTGCAAAAGTATAAGTGGCACCAATAGCTTGGGCAGTATCTTCAATTACATACAAATTATGCTTTTGTGCAATTTGCATAATGGCATCCATATTGGCACATTGGCCAAATAAATGAACCGGCACAATTGCTTTGGTATTTGCAGTAATGGCTTGTTCTATTTTTGAAACATCAATTAAAAAATCATCCTCGTTTACATCAACCAAAATAGGTGTTAAGTTTAATAACTTAATTACTTCGGCAGTAGCCACATAAGTAAATGCTGGAATAATAACTTCATCGCCTTGCTTTAAATTTAAAGCCATCATTGCAATTTGTAGCGCATCAGTTCCGTTAGCACATGGAATTACGTGCGGCACATCTAAATAAGTAGCTAGGTTTTTGCTAAACTCGGCAACTTGGGGGCCATTTATATACTTGGCCGATTGAATTACATTGGCAATTGCATCATTCAGTTGTGTTTGAATTTTGCTGTGTTGCGATTGTAAATCAACCATTTGTATAGGTTTCATACAGTGGTTATTTTTGTGGTTTGCCAACAAATATAATTAATGATGTAGGCAAACAAAGTTTTCTGTTATTTTTGGACCATATTTTTTATTTCATGCGTAAGTTTTTTGTAGTTATTACCGCTTTATTATTTGTGTTATCGGCACATGCCCAAAAAAAAATTTGGGTAGGCCCAAATAGTAAAATATTTAATTTTCAGTTTCATTATACCTATGTTTCTCCAGCAGGCGATTTTTCGCAAAGGTTCAATGGTTTTCATGGCCTAGGAGGCGGATTGCTTTATAAAAATTCATACAACATATTGTTAGGTGCCGAGGGGAGTTATTATTTTGGTAACGATTTAAAACCATCTAGTTTATTAAATAATTTAACCAACAATGTTGGGGCAATTAATACCAGTTCGGGTACACCTGCTTTGGTTAATATTGGTATGCGTGGTTTTAGTTTGTTGGGTAAAGCTGGGTATTTAATTCCGCTAAGTAGCCGCAATCGAAACTCAGGGATTAAAATTATGCTTGGGGGAGGATTGGTAATGCATAAGTACAATATTAATGTTTCGCAAAATAATGTACCAAGTTTAACCGAAGAAAGGGCTGCGGGCTATGATAGATACAGCAGTGGTTGGGCATTTAGCCAGTTTGTGGGTTACCAGCACCATAGTGTAAATAGGTATACAAATTTTTATGTTGGGGCCGAGTTAATGCAAGGTTTTACTTACAATAGGCGTAAATATAATTATGACGAAATGCAGTACGATTTAAACATGCATAACGATTATTATTATGGAATTAGGTTTGCTTGGATGATACCTGTTTATTTAAGAGGTAAGACAAGCGATGATGAGTTTATTTTTGAATAATGATATACAATTTTGCCTTAAATATTTACGGCCTTGCCATACAAATTGCAGCCATTTTTAATGCTAAGGCAAAATTACTGCTTAACGGACGAAACCAGACACCTAAACTATTAACACAATTTACCCGAAATACCCACAAAAAACTAGCTTGGTTTCATTGCGCATCTTTAGGCGAATTTGAACAAGCGAGGCCATTAATTGAAAAACTAAAAAACAACCACGATTACCAAATTGCAGTAAGTTTTTTTTCGCCTTCGGGTTACGAAATTCGTAAAAATTATGAGTTGGCTGATATTGTTTTTTACCTGCCAAAAGATACGGCTAAAAATGCCAAAATGATATTGCATAACCTGATGCCCAATGTGGTGTTTTTTGTTAAATACGAAATTTGGTTGCACTACATAAAAAGCATTGTTAAAAATAATATTCCGTTGTATTTAGTTTCGGCTACTTTTCGTAAAAATCAGCTTTATTTTAAATGGTATGGCGGTGCTTTTAAAAAAGCTTTAAAAAGTTTTGATGCGCTGTTTACGCAAGATAAATCATCAACCCAAGTGCTTATTGATTATGGTTTTAAAAATGTAGTGTTTAGCAATGATACCCGCTACGATAGGGTTTTTGAAACCTGCCAAAATCCAAATGATTTGCCAATAATAGCGGCATTTAAGCAACAACACAGGTTATTGGTGGTAGGCAGTAGTTATGGGTATGAAGAAAAGTTGGTAGCAGCATTTTTAAAAGAAAATAAAAAGCTAAAAGTGGTTATTGCGCCACATCAAATTACGAAAGAAAGGATAACAGAAGTTGAACAAACATTTAAAAATTATGCTACCATAAAATACTCAGATGCCGAGCATATTTTGGTACACGATAAACAAGTATTAATTATTGATAATATAGGCTTGTTGGCCTCCATTTACCAATATGGCGATGTAGCTTTTGTGGGTGGAGGTTTTGGTAAAAAAGGAATACATAATACACTAGAAGCAGCCACTTTTGGAATGCCTATTTTTATTGGCCCAAATAACCACGATAAATTTCCTGAAATAAAATTGTTACACGGTTCAGGTGTTTTATTTTACATTAATTCGCAACAAGCGTTTGATAACAGGTTGTTATCGTTTATTACCAATACCAATTTATTACACGATGTAAAACAAAATAGCAGCCGAGTTATGGCTGCTAATAGAGGTGCTACTAAAATTATATTGGATAAAATAAAGTTATAATTATCCTACTTACCAAACAAACTACCCAATCCGGGCATGCCACCCATTAAGCTTTTCATTTCGTTGGCCGAAACCATATCTGCTTTGTTAATGGCATCTTCTATGGCTATGCTTAAATAATTTTGTAATTCTTCTTTGCGTTCGGGCAATACCAAAGCAGTTTCTATGTGTATGTCTTTTACTTTTTTGTTGCCATCCATGGTTATGGTTACATCGCCTTGTGCAGCTTGGCCTTGAACGGTAACGCCAGCTAAACGTTGTTTAATTTCTTCTGCTTTTTTTTGTGCTTCTGCTAATTTTCCGAACATAATTGAGGTGTTTTTTGTTAACAAGGGCAAGTTACTTTATTTAGGGTTAAAAATAAAATACAGTAATTATAGCTGTTAGTTTACCTGCAATTTTAAATAAAGAATACGTTTATATTTAATTAATTATTCCATTCAATCATCCCTACTAATTTATGCCGTAATTTTAATTTTTTGTTTGATACTTTCCATTTCAACACGCATACTTTTAAGCATATTCATTATACTTTCTAGGTTAAGCTCTTCTTCTTTTTTATCAGATACATTTAGGGTACATACAAATTGCCAAACTTCAAGCACATCTGCTACGTGTACTTTATAGGTGTCGTAGGTTTTATTATCAGAGTGCAACTCTAATTCATCTCCTTTTTTAACCACACGTTTGTACACAATGCCTTCATCTTTGGTAATTAATACATAGGTGCTACCATTACTAATATCGCTTATGTTTTCTACAAATTTACTCACTACAAAACTACCATCTTGCAAAGGAGGCATAGAGTCGCCTTTAATAGGAAATGCACGGTGTTTGCCCACAATTTTAAAAGGCAAATTCATGTTGGGTAATTGTTCAAAATAATCTGGGTCGCTGTAGCCATTTAAATATCCAGCCGAAGCACGAGCAGTAACAACCTCAACCAAATCGTTGTTATTTGCATCAACCATAATAGGAAACAAAATACGGTTTTGGCCAATTTTTAATAATGCAGTGGTATCTACTTTGCTTAAATCGCATTTAATTAAAGCATCAATTGCTATATGAAACATAGCACTTAAACGTACTAAAATATCTACTGGCGGGTCGGCTCGTTCTTCTTCGTAAGAGCCAATACGGGCGCGGGTAATATTTAGTTTGTCGGCTAATTGTTGCTGGCTCCATCCTTTTAATGAACGCAAGTGTTTGATATTGTTTGATATTTTGCTCATAATAGTAAATACTAAAATTATTAGCACAATAATACTAAAATAATTGGTAATGTTGCAAACGTATTTTTTATGATTGATTACACAAGGTTGGTTATAGGTTGATTGGCAATTTAACAAACAAAGCAGTGGTGTGATGTAGACATTAAAAACCAGTCAACCTATAATAACTAACTACACCACATGACACGCAATATTGTACATATCGATTTAGATTCGTTTTTTGTATCGGTAGAACGATTAATAAACCCTGCACTTATGGGTAAACCGGTGTTGGTTGGCGGCACTAGCGATAGGGGCGTGGTGGCATCATGTAGTTATGAGGCACGTACTTTTGGTATACACTCGGCAATGCCCATGCGCCAGGCCAAGCAACTTTGCCCTGAGGCAATTGTAGTTAGAGGCGATTCTGCCCAATACAGCAATTATTCAAACATTATTACCGAAATTATAAAAGAAGAGGTTCCGCTTTACGAAAAAACTTCGATTGATGAATTTTACATGGACTTAACCGGCATGGATAAGTTTTTTGGATGTTATAAATTAGCTACCGAGTTGCGCCAACGTATTATGCGCGAAACTAATTTGCCTATTTCGTTTGCAATGTCGGCCAATAAAACGGTATCAAAAGTGGGTACAGGCGAGGCAAAACCAAACGGACAAAAACATATTTTATTAGGTACCGAAAAGGAGTTTTTAGCACCATTGTCAATCAAAAAAATTCCGATGGTTGGCGATAAAACCTACCAGCTTTTACGCGGCATGGGTGTAATGTGGATTAGCACTTTGCAAGAAATGCCCATAGAATTATTGCAACAAGTTTTGGGCGAAAGTGGCACCGTAATTTGGCGCAAAGCACAAGGCATTGATAATAGTTTGGTTGAACCTTACTCCGAAAGAAAATCGATAAGTACCGAGCGTACTTTTGAGCAAGATACCATTGACGTAAAATTGTTAAAAGGATTGTTAATTGGCATGACAGAAAAACTCACTTTTCAGTTGCGCACCGAGCATAAATTAACGGCCTGTGTTACGGTTAAAATTCGCTATTCAGATTTTAATACTTACACCATGCAAGCCCGCATTCCATACACTTCTATGGATCATATTTTAATTGAAAAAGTAAAAGAGCTGTTTGATAAATTGTATCAAAAACGAATGCTTATTAGGTTAATAGGCATTAGGTTTAGCCACTTGGTGCATGGCGGCCATCAATATAATTTGTTTGACCAAACACCCGAACAAGTACAACTGTATTTGGCTATGGATAAAATACGAAAACGTTTTGGTGATGATGCAGTAGCGCGTGCTGTTGGTACTAATTATAAGTTGAGTAATTTTAATCCGTTTAGCGGTAAACCAAACAAGGATTAGTACTAAACACATCAACCCCAATAATGCATAATTGATGTATTGTTTTTTTTAACGAATTACCTTAAACCAAAGCTTAATTGTTTATTTTATTATGTTACTTAATTGCCACACGTATTACAGTTTTGGTTACGGTACTTATGGTATTAAGGAGCTGCTTACTGCGGTGTATAATAATGGATTTTGCACGTTTGCCTTAACAGATATAAACAATACTTCTGCCGTTTTAGAAACACTTAGGCTAACTCAAAATAAACCATTAAAAGCGGTGGTTGGTATTGATTTTAGAAATGGCGTGCAACAACAATATGTGGGTTTGGCTAAAAATAATGCAGGTTTTAAAGAGCTTAACGAACACCTAAGCAAACACCTACATACACAACAAGATTTTGAAAATATTGCACCGAAATTTAACCATGCTTTTGTTATTTATCCGTTTGTAAATTATAAAGGTTGGCCATTAAGCGAGCATGAGTTTATTGGTGTTTCTTTGGCTGATTTAAAACAATTGGTGTTATCGCCCTATCAAAAAATGCACAATAAATTAGTGACGTTGCATCAGGTTACTTTTGCCAATAAAATTCAGTTTAATACACACCGTTTATTGCGTGCTATGCATACCAATAATTTATTAAGCAAATTGCCGGTAACACAGCAAGCAAAAGGCAATGAAATGATAATTTCGTATGATGATTTGGTGGCGACTTATGCTAATTATCCGCACATCATACAAAATACCGAAAACATATTGCAACAATGTACTGTGCAATTTGATTACGGAAAACTAAAAAGTAAAAACAAACAATTTTACACACAAACCACAGCGGGCGATATGGCGCTATTACGTGCCGAGTGCGAAAAAGGATTAACATATAGATTTTGCGATGTAACCGATTTAAGTGTGGTGCGCAAACGTATGCAAATGGAGTTGGAGGTAATAGAAAAAATGAATTTTGCCTCGTACTTTTTAATTAATTGGGATATTGTAAACTATGCCCGCAGCAAGCATTATTACCATGTGGGCAGAGGCAGCGGAGCAAATAGTTTGGTGGCATATTTAATAGGAATAACAGATGTTGACCCACTTGAGTTGGACTTGTATTTTGAGCGTTTTATAAACGAACACCGAAGCAATGCTCCCGATTTTGACATTGATTTTTCGTGGCGTGATAGGGATGATATTACCCGATATATTTTTGAACGATTTGGCAAAAATGGCTGTGCTGCTTTATTGGGTTCGTATAATACTTACCAAAAGGATGGTGTAATGCAAGCATTAGGAAAAGTATTTGGTTTTCCGCCAGCCGAAATTGAACAACTAAAAAAGTTAGCACCACAGTATGCAAACATAAAATCGTATCAAAAAGATAACCTTACCGAAGTGCTTTTTTATTATGCAAAACATATTGAAGGAAAGCCCAATCATTTAAGCATACATGCCAGCGGTATATTAATTTCTGAAGAGCCAATAACGTATTATTCGGCCACTAGTTTGCCGCCAAAAGGTTATCCTACCACGCAGTTTAGCATGTTAGAAGCCGAAGATGTGGGCCTGTTTAAATTTGATATTTTAAGCCAGCGTGGGTTAGGTAAAATAAAAGATGCTTTGGCTATTATTAAACAAAATAATGGGGTTGATATTGATATCCATGAAGTGAAAAAATTTAAGCAAGATGAAAAAATAAAACAGTTATTACGCAAAGGAAATACCATTGGTTGTTTTTATGTAGAGTCGCCCGGAATGCGTATGCTTTTGGCTAAATTATGTGCCGATGATTATTTGCGATTGGTAGCGGCAAGTTCTATTATTAGGCCAGGGGTTTCAAAAAGTGGTATGATGCAGGAATACATAAACCGCTTTAGAAACCCAAAATTACGGGAGCAAGCACGTGCTAAATTGCCCCAATTGTATGATATTATGGAAGAAACTTATGGGGTAATGGTTTATCAAGAAGATGTGATAAAAGTGGCCCATAAATTTGCTGGATTAACCCTTGCCGAAGCCGATTATTTGCGCAGAGGAATGAGTTGGAAGTTTAAAAAACGCAATGAGTTTGCGGCTGTAAAAAATAAGTTTTTTGCCAATTGTGCAGCACGAGATTTTGATATTAAAACCATAACAGAAATTTGGATGCAAATAGAAAGTTTTGCCAATTTTGCTTTTGCCAAAGGCCACTCTGCAAGTTATGCTGTAGAGAGTTATCAAGCCTTATATTTAAAAGCCTATTATCCGCTGGCTTATATGGTGGCAACTTTAAATAATGGTGGTGGGTTTTATCGCACAGAGTTGTATGTGCACGAAGCACGTATGCATGGTGGTATTATACATGCACCGTGTGTAAATAATAGCCGTGTTTTAACCCAATTAAAGGGCAATAATATTTATTTAGGATTTGGTTTAATTAGCGAGTTTAATGAGCACACTTGTAACTTAATATTAACAGAACGAGATACCAACGGTGTGTTTTTAAGCATGGATGATTTTGTGGCACGTGTGCCAATATCAATAGAACAAATGCGGTTGCTAATTCGTGTGGGTGGATTTGCGTTTACACACAAAAATAAAAAAGAATTATTGTGGCAAGCACATGCACTCATTCATCCCATAAAAATGGTTGATTACAGTGCCCATTTATTTAAACCCACTATTAAAAAATTTAAACTTCCACAATTGGTGTCATCGGTTGTTGATGAAGCTTTTGATGAGATAGAATTATTAGGATTTTCGTTATGCTCGCCATTTACTTTATTGCGTGATGTTTTACCATCAACCCTAAAAGCCGCAGATTTAAAAAACTATGTTAACCAACAAGTAAGTATTGTAGGTTATTTAATAAATACAAAACGCACTCAAACCCATAAAGGCGAACGTATGTACTTTGGTACTTTTATAGATATTGATGGGCATTGGATTGATACCGTTCATTTTCCTGATATGGCCAAAACATATCCATTTATTGGTGGCGGATGTTACCATATAAAAGGAAAAGTTACGGTAGCTTACGATTTTTTAACCATTGAAGTATCGTATTTAAAACGTTTACCATTAATTGATAGAGAACAATTACAAGAAGTTACTAACGCCAACTAAACAGAACATTAAAAGATAATTATATTTGATTTTTTTAGAAAGTAAAACACGTTATGCAAAATACCCAAATAAGCTGCCCAAATTGCAATCAACCTATTGATGTAGAAAATATATTAGCCAATAAGCTAGAGGAAGAATTAAAGCGAAAATATGCTACACAACTGGCATCAGAAAAGAAAAAATATGATGCTGAACTTGAAAATTTAAACAAGGCCAAAGAAGATTTTGAAGCAAAAAAGAAAAAAGAAAATGAGCTGTTTCAAGAACGATTGGGTAAAGAGTTAAAAGAACAAAGTAAGGAGATGGCCGTAAAGCTTAAGATTAAGCTAGAGGAAGAACAATCAGAGCAGTTTAAAATGCTTCAAGATGAGTTAAAAGAAAAATCGGAACAGGTAAAAGAACTTAACCGCAGCAAGGCAGAAATAGAAAAACTTAAGCGCGAAAAAAGTGAAATGCGTGAACAAGTTGAAGCCGAATCGCAAAAGAAGCTAAACGAAATGTTATTTACCGAAAAAGATAAAATTCGTAAAGCAGAAGAAGATAGAAACGAGCTTAGGTTTAAAGAACTACAAAAGCAACTTGAAGATCAGAAAAAACTTACCGAAGAGATGAAACGCAAGCAGGAGCAAGGCAGCATGCAATTGCAAGGCGAAGTGCAGGAGTTAGCCATAGAAGAGTGGTTGATAGCGCAGTTTCCGTTAGATAGTATTGAAGAGATAAAAAAAGGTGCAAGAGGAGGCGATTGTATACAAATTGTAAATACCCGCACCCATCAAAATTGTGGTAAAATTTATTACGAAAGTAAACGTACAAAAGATTTTCAGGCAGGTTGGATTGAGAAGTTTAAAAATGATATACGTGATAAAGGAGCAGATATTGGAGTACTTGTAACTGATGCCAGGCCAAGTGATATGGAACGTATGGGCTTGCGTGATGGTATTTGGATATGTTCGTTTGATGAGTTTAAAGGCCTGTGTGCGGTAATTCGCGAATCGATTGTACAACTTAGCAATGCATTAAGCTCGCAAGAAAACAAAGGCGATAAAATGCACATGCTGTACGATTATTTAACCAGCACAACTTTTAGAATGCAAGTAGAAGCTATTGTTGAAGGCTTTTCGCAAATGAAGGTTGCATTAGATAGTGAAAAACGCTCGATGCAACGCATTTGGAAAGAGCGCGAAAAACAAATTGAAAAAGTAATTACCAATACTATCGATATGTATGGTTCGATAAAAGGAATTGCAGGTAGCGCAATACAACCCGTAAAAGCATTAGAATTACCCGAAGCCGATGATGAATTAGATGAGTTGTAAATGATCCATCCGCTTGCGTAAAATGGTCAGTACGCTTGCGTCAGACGCCTCCTTTCCATTTTAATGGTTTTAAATATCACCAGATTTAGTTTTACCAATAAAATATTTTGTTCTTATGGCACTGGTAAGCCCTACTTAGGGTGGAATTAAAGTATGGTGCTACGCATCATTCGCCTGAGGCGGATGGTGAAATCGCTACCTTCACGCTCGAAACAGTTTGTTGGAAGTTTAACGAGACGAAATAGCAGTATAATAACTAAAAATCTAAATTTAAATTTATGAAAATATTACTTACTGGTGTAACTGGCTATATAGCACAAAGGTTATTACCTGTTTTATTAGAAAACGGTCATGAGGTTGTTTGTTGTGTGAGAGACAGCAGTAGATTTAATATTAATAAATATGAAGCTCAAAATATCTCGGTTATAGAATCAGATTTTTTGAACAAGGAAACTTTACAGAATATTCCTAATGATATTGATGTTGCTTATTACCTAATTCACTCGATGTCAACTCAAAAAGGTGATTTTGGTGAAATGGAAGAAGTTTGCGCCACAAACTTTAATAATCGAATTAAAGAGACAAATGCAAAACAGGTAATTTATTTAAGTGGAATTATTAATGCTGAAGAATTATCAAAACATTTATCCTCAAGAAAAAAAGTAGAATCAACCTTATCAAGCACCAAATATGCACTCACAACACTCAAAGCAGGAATTATAGTAGGTTCTGGAAGCGCTTCTTTTGAGATAATTCGCGATTTGGTTGAAAAGTTACCTTATATGATTGCACCTAGTTGGCTAAACACTAAATGTCAGCCAATAGCTATTCGTAACGTTATTGAGTTTTTAGTTGGTGTAATTGGCAAAACTGAAACATATAACAAAGGCTATGATATTGGAGGGCCTGATATTTTAACATATAAGGAAATGCTGCTGCGCTTTGCAAAAGTTCGCGGCTTAAAAAGAAGAATTGTTATTGTACCTGTAATGACTCCCAAAATTTCATCATACTGGCTATATTTTGTTACGTCCACTTCCTATACATTGGCTAAAAACTTAGTAAACAGTATGAAAGTTGAAGTAATTTGCAAACCCAATAATTTAGCTTCAACACTAGGTATTAAGCTTATAGATTATGATAAAGCTATTCAATTGGCTTTTGATAAAATAGAGCAAAATCAAGTACTTTCTAGTTGGAAAGATGCTCAAACAAGTGAAATATTTAAAGAAGGTTTTTCTAAATTTATTGAAGTTCCAATTAACGGATGCTTTAAAGATATTCGTACACGTAAACTCGAAAAATCAACTATTTCTCTTGAGAAAATATGGCGTATTGGAGGGAAAACAGGTTGGTATTACGGAACTTGGCTTTGGGAAATAAGAGGGCTGATAGATCAAATTTTTAATGGAGTTGGTATGCGAAGAGGTAGAAAAAGCGATACAGAATTAAACACCGGAGATACACTTGATTTTTGGCGTGTAATGATTGCCAATAAAGAAGAGAAGCGCTTACTATTGTATGCCGAAATGAAACTACCTGGTGAAGCTTGGTTAGAATTTAAAATTGATAGAGACGACACTATTATTCAAACAGCAACCTTTCGACCAATTGGATTATTGGGTAGATTGTATTGGTATGCTGTTTTGCCGTTTCATGGATTTATTTTTAAGGGAATGATAAATAAAATTGCTTCAACCAAAACATAGTAGTGGATAGATGGAAACCAGCCCTTACAGCAACTAAAATAAATTGGTAGTTTAGTGGTTAAATGAAATTTTTTGTCTGCCTCAGGTGGATACAATTGTGGCAGAAAGTTTATACTTCAATATCGCCAACTTTTTAAACCCGCAAACCATAATAAACAAATGTAACCTTGTTGCACACCACAAAATAAACCATTGTCACTTTTTGTTTAAACTATATTTTAACAACAGCTTTTTGTATAATAAATAATAATATATTTGATTTAGATATGCGTGAAATTGTAGCGCGTATAAATAAGTTACCACCAATGCTATGACGACACGACACGAACAAGAAAATAAGTTAAAACAGACATTTGGTCTTGACAGGTTCTATGACGACCAATGGGAAACTATTGACCGAATTTTAAAAGGCGAAAGAGTTTTACTAATTGAGAAAACTGGTTTTGGAAAATCACTTTGTTTCCAATATCCTGCGACAATATTTAAGGGAACAACCGTAATTTTTTCTCCTCTTATTGCATTAATGAGAGACCAAGTGAAAAAATTGAATAGTTTAGGAATTGCCGCAAAATGTATAAACAGTGAGCAGACACCCGAAGAAAACACTCAAATAATTGAAGACGCAAAAAGTGGCAAGGTCAAAATATTATACATAGCACCTGAAAGACAAGAAAACAGTGAATGGATAGAAGCAACTAGACAAATGAATTTATCAATGGTAGTTATTGACGAAGCTCATTGTATTTCTGTTTTGGGGCATGACTTTAGACCTGCATTTAGAAGAATAATTAATCTTGTAAAATTACTTCCAACTGGACTGCCAGTTTTAGCAACAACTGCAACAGCGACCAAAAAAGTGGAAACCGATGTAGCTTCTCAAATCGGTGGAAATATTACAGTTCTAAGAGGTAATTTACTTCGAGAAAATTTCAAATTATTTGTTGTCAAAGTCACATCAGAGGATGGAAAACTAATTTGGCT
>JAGPCI010000351.1 GCA_018058165.1 Bacteroidia bacterium | reverse complement strand
AAAATAAAGGCAAAAATAAAGCCGGCAGAGTTAAACACAATCTCTGTCGGCTTTTTTGATTTTATCAATGAAAAAAAGTATGTACTGCACTATTAGTTAAAACAGTGCCAAACTTTAAAATCCCGTATTTATAATTTATAGAACATTGAATATCAATAGTTATTGTTTTGTGTTGTATGCTAAATATACCCAAGTGATTAGTTTAAACTACACTGTGTCTAATTTAATAGGACATAATTTAATACACCGATGGTTTTGAGTGATTTTGGTATTGAAAAGCAAGTGGTTAACATTTTTTTAGACTTGTACATTATGCTTTAAAAGTGAAATTGAGGTGAAAAGTGGTTTTAAATCTCGAGGTATTAAATTGGTATTTAGTGCAGGGATGGTTAATTTCGGACGGACAAAACTATACCGTAATGAAAAAACTACTATTAAATACATTGGTAATGTTAATTGGATTTACAGCACAAAGTCAATGGCTTTATCCTACCGATAAGTTTTATACTGATGGTATTCATCGGTCGTCATTTTTAACGCAAGGAGCAGCAGTAGGTATTGATATTACCCCAACTATTGAACAGTTTGCTACCGCCATTGGTATTTGTGATAGTAATATGCAGTTGCAAAACTTTAGTTGTTATGGTGTGGCTTTAGCATTAAATAAATTAAAAGTTGTGGGGCAGGCAGGTAACATTACAGTTAAGTTAATGCGTGCGGATGGAAGTGCTTTGTGCAATAACGATTCATCGCATTATACCATATTGTGTAATCGTAGGTTAAAAAATGCGCCAGGTACAGTTATATACCAGCAAACATTTAATTTAGATAGCATCAACCAAACTCCCGACCCAAATGGTGGCAATTTTAATTGGGCAGTCTTAAACTTTAATCAATCACCACAATACTTTAATTCCTACGTAGATGATGTATTGATGGTTTTTGATGTGAGTAATTTAGGTGATGATTCTTTATCTATTTTGGCATCTATAGATGAATTTGGAACAAGTATTATAAAAAATGCCAACGAGTTGTGTTGGAGTAAGGCAAATTATATTTACTCTTTTGGTGTACTTCCGCTATTAAAAAACGATCCATTTTTAGTTTATTCTAAAAAAGTAAATAAATGTGCTGAGGGTGATGCAAATTTATTTTCCAATCAATTTAACTGGCAATACAATGGCAATTCGGTTTCGGTTTGTAAAGGCGATTCGTTATTGTTAAAACCCAATGCACGCTTTGGTTTTGGTAAAGCTTTCGATTTTGAAATAAATCAACCCAACAGCAATTTGCCTTATACCGGGTTGATAAATAATTTTGTATTGAATAATTGTGGTGCAACAATTCCATTACAAGATTATGGTTTTTTAGTTGTAGCAGATAGTTCAAACACTTATCAATTTAATTGGCCTGATAGCAGTTATGTTTCAGGCATTTTAGCAACAGCTGCGGTTCAAGTAATTGATAAAAATACCATCAACACAAATACGAATTTAAACCTTTGTCCGGGTAGTAATCCATTAACAGCAATAGTTACTGGAGCTGCGCATAATATAATTTGGCGTGGTGGTTTGTTTAATGACTCAACTACATCAACCCCAATTTATACTGCAATAAATGATACCATAATTAGCATAACCACTATTACAAACAATGGTGGATGTATGGCAACCAAAAACATTAATGTTACCGTTAAATATCCTCACAACCAGCAATTGTGCAGGGTTACGGTTGATAGTACATCAGCCCGAAATATTATTGAATGGCAAGAAACCCCTAACGTAGAAGTTAGGAATTACAATATTTATAGGTCGATAGTTGGCGCGGCAAATAATTACATAACCATTGGTAGTTTATTAGATAGCACATTAACCTCATTTGTTGATAGCACTGCCGATATTAAAGAATACAGTTACCAATATCGTGTTACTACAAGTGATAATTGTTACAACGAATCAAATTTAGATAGCAGTAACGCAATTAATACCATGTTATTAAAAATGGATAATAGCGGTGTTTTAAGTTGGAATAATTATACAATAGGTGATTCATTAGCTACCGATACTATAAATGTTTGGAGGATGACACCCGATAAAGCTTGGGCGAAAATTGCTACTTTAAATCCATCACAAACTACATTTACTGATAGCTTGCTTAATACTTTTCTTGTGGTTAATTACAAAATAGAAGCACAAATTTTGGAAGGCAAAAACTGTTTTAATGCAGTAAAAAAATCGGTATTTTCAAATTCAGTTTTTGTGAGTGAAACAGGTTTAAAAAATGAGTCGATGCGTTTGTTAAGTTTGTTCCCAAATCCTACAAACGGAAAGTTATATTTAAGTGGTAGTAATGATAAAATACAACCTGTTTATATTTATGATGTATTGGGCAAACTAGTTTTTGAAACTAGCTTAAAACCAATCATAACAAACGAAATAGATTTAGGTGATTTAACTAATGGAATGTATATTATCAAGTTTGGTAATACCAATAATGCTTACCGAATTGTGTTAAACAAATAACATTTTAAATATGACAATTGAAGAAGCACAAAAAGTAGTTGATCAATGGATTAATACCACAGGCGTAAGGTACTTTAACGAGTTAACCAATAC
>JAGPCI010000085.1 GCA_018058165.1 Bacteroidia bacterium | reverse complement strand
GTATTTACTACAACAGATAAACAGAGTAAAGAAAAAGTAGATGCGCTTAAAGCATTTGGTGCTGAAGTAATAGTGTGCCCTACTGATGTTGAACCAGAAGACCCTCGTTCATATTATTCAGTTTCTTCTCGTTTAGAAAAGGAAATACCTAATTCTTGGAAGCCTAATCAATACGACAACTTAAGTAACACGCAAGCCCATTACGAACAAACTGGGCCCGAAATTTGGGAACAAACTGAAGGTAAAGTTACACATTTAGTTGTTGGTGTTGGCACAGGTGGAACAATATCTGGTACTGGTAAATATTTAAAAGAAAAAAATCCAAATATTAAAGTTTTAGGTATTGATACTTACGGCTCGGTTTTTAAAAAATATAAAGAAACAGGCATTTTAGATAAAGATGAAGTTTACCCATACATTACAGAAGGTATAGGCGAAGATTTTTTACCTGCTAATGCTGATTTTAATGTAATCGATCATTTTGAAAAAGTAACAGATAGAGATGCCGCAATAATGACAAGGAGAATTCCGCGTGAAGAAGGGATTTTTGCGGGTAACTCTGCAGGTAGTGCTTTGGCAGGATTAATGCAGATGCGCGATATGTTTAAAGCTGGTGATGTGGTTGTAATTATTTTTCATGATCATGGAACACGATATTTAGGTAAAATGTTTAATGATGATTGGATGCGCGATAGGGGCTTTTTGGTGAATGATAAACCTAAAGCTATTGATTTAATTGAAGGCCATAAACACTTAAAATTAGTTACAGCAAATGTTAATGACATTATTGGTGATGTAGTAGCAAAAATGCGCAAATATGATATTTCGCAAATACCAGTTGTGAATAACGAAGGTGAGTTTGTTGGCTCGTTAAACGATTCGCATTTGTACAATAACTTAATTGAACATCCTGAGCTTAAAACAGAAAACTTAAGTAAAGTTATGCAAGCTTCATTTCCATTTATTCATCCTGATGCAAGCTTAGAGGAAGTTTCAAAACATATATCAAAAAATAACAGTGCTGTGTTGATGCGCACATTGGTTGGTGACATACATATTATAACCAAACAAGATGTGATTGATGCATTAGCATAAAAAAATCAAAAATCTAATTATAAATTGCGGTATCAATAAAATGGTACCGTATTTTTTTTGCAAAATAAAACCCGATTACTTAATAAGCAATCGGGCTTTTATTTGGTAAAGTACAAAACATCGTTGTTGTAGTTTTCCCCTAATAAACTGATTATAGCTAACCAATTTTAACAATGAGTAGTATAGTCAATTTGTTCCCTAATATTAACAATACGATTAAGAAGTGAATTTGTACTATTGAAGTTGAAATAAATATTCAATTCATCAAAACAAGTGTTAAAATATCACTTCTGAATCCTGAATTTTAACCTTAACCGTTTGGTTTTGGTTTGCTTTTAATTTACTAATATCAAAACAAAGTTCTTGGGTAAAATAAGCCTGGCACATTTGGCGATTTTTTGAATTTAGAAATAAAGTAGTTTGTAGTGGTAAACTCTCCAGCAAATCTCCATTCCACTGTAATTCGAAATTACTTTTCGGCTGCTCATTGCATCCGCTGTAGCCTATTTTTAAAGTTAGGGTGCTGCCTGTTAAACTTGCATTTAATATACTTACAGTATTATCGTAGGTAGCATTTTTATTAATTATTATGCTACCACAATCGGTATTGGGTATTTTTGTTATACAATGTAGTATAGTTTTTTTGTGATATGGTAAAGCTGCCAAACATGTAATTTGTTGATCACACTCACCAGGTTTTGTTAATTCGCTATAGCTAAATTTAACCCTATCGCCTTCACTAAAAACTAATGGAGCAAAAGTTTGGAAACTTTGTTCGCAAGGCTGTATTAAAAGATCATTACTGCCATCAACTTTAATCCATAAATTACCTAAAACACCAGTTCCGCATGTAACAGACACAATGGTTCCAGTGGTATTACAGCTTGTGTTTATGGGTGGTTTTGTACCACACCATCCACCATCTTTATCAATTGGGTCGAAAATAGGATTATTGCAAGAGGAAACAATAAAAACTGCAATTACAGTTAATATTTTAACTGTGTTTAATAACGTTTTTTTAAGTATCATAATAGTATTAATTAGTTATTACATTAGAGCGTAAATTGTACAATAATGTTGCCTACTAAATATTAAAATTTACGCCAACACTTACTCCAATATAATTAGCATTAGGAGTTTTAGCATACATGCTATTATAAAACGAAGATAGTTGATGTTTGTAACTTAGTCCTAAACTTAATGCAAGTTTGTTGCTCAGCGAATAACTTAAACCTGGCTCAATAGCCAATAAAAACTGGTGTTTATTTAGCCTCGATACTTCCGGGTTAAGCTCTGTTTTATAACTTCCATTTTTATCAGATTCTGGATAAAAAACATATGCTTTATTTTGTATTAAATATTGGTATTGAATGGCGCTTTGTAAATACCACGCAAGTTTGTTGTTTATGTTTTTAGTGTATGTAATTCTTATTGGTAAATCAAGCCATGTAAATGATAAATCTGCTATTGGTAAACTCCAGTTTTTATCAGCCGCAACTGTTGTACCTATTGACTCTGTTAATGAATCTCTATTAATATTTAAAGTTCTAATTTCCTGAAACCTAACTTGCTGAATACCGATGCCTGTGCCAAGTTTAATATTATCAGTTAATGAATAGTCAATTCCTAAAGTGAACGAAAATGCATCTCTAGCTTGTTCATCTAAACCAACATTTTTAGCATCAATATAATTATTTTGGGCAACTGCATTTTGGGCAATTGTAATTGGGTTATAAACCAAGTTTGCAAACAGCCCAAATTTGTTATTTTTATTTATTGGGGTTTTAATTGAGTCTGCAAAACAAGTGTTCATTTTATTATTAAAAAGTCCGTTTGGTATAATCCACGAACTATACATATCTCTTTTAAATAAAACAGGAGCAATTCTATTTTCAACAAATGAAACATCATACAAATTACCTAAAAAATTTATTTCTAAATTGGGTGAAATTACTTTCTTTTTTAGCAACTTATTTGTAGCATTAAAGCTAGTATTGATAGCCATATTTTGTTTTTCTTTTTTTGGCAATTTGTTAATACTTAATCCATCAATTTTAAGTGTACTTATTGTATTGTTATAATCTTGATTTAGTGTTGAAGGTTTATTATTTTTAGTTGATTTTGTAGTTTTAACCTCTGCCCTATTATTTTTATTTAAAGGTTGAACTTTATGTGCTAGGTTGGTTTGATTTTGAGATTGCACAATCATATTATTAGCTGGATGCATCAACAAATAACCGATTACACTAGTTAGCAAAAAAACAGATGCAATGGCACTCCAAAAGAATATTTTTTGTTTGCGTTTTTTTGCACGCAATGCCATTATACTGTTAAACTGATTTTGGCTAACAGGAATTTCGAACCCTTTTGCTAGTTCTTTTAATTCGTTTTCAATTGCCATCTTTTTCATTGTGCTTTATAAAATATACCATTTTGAGCCAATTGCTTTTGTAAATAATTTTTGGCTTTTGCAAACTGCGATCGTGATGTTGCTTCTTTAATACCCAACATTTCACCAATTTCTTTGTGGCTAAAACCTTCTATGGCAAACAAGTTTAGCACCATTCTATATCCATCCGGTAAGGTTTGCATACATTGCATTACAACCTTTGCATCATAATTTGAGAACTGTTCGTTGCTATGATCTAAATTATCTGAAACATAACCCAAATCATTATCCCATTTTATTTTGTGGTGTTTGCGCAAATAATTAATTGATGTATTAATCATTATACGCGTAATCCAAGTTTTTAATGCAGAATGACCTTTAAATTGGCTTAGTTTATTAAACACATGCACAAAACCTTCCTGCATCATATCTTCTGCTTCTTGGCTATTATTAGCGTATCTAAAACAAATACCTAACATTGCAGGTGCATATTTATTAAAGAGTAACATTTGGGCATTAGTTTCTTCTCTCAAGCATCTTTGCAAGAGTTCCTCTTCTGTTAAATTTAGTAAACTATGTTTAATATGCAGTGCCAGCGATTTCTGTTTACATATAAGACAATCAAAATTGGAACTTCGCTGCCTAACAAGTAAAAATAATGTTTGTATTTTTTGTAAAGCTAGCTAATACAGTTACCAATCTAAAATGTATAATAGATAGTTCAATCCACAAATTAATAATTATGCACAAAAAAAGCCCCTTCCAAAAAATTGGAAGGGGCTTTTTAATAAGTTAAATAAAGTACTAGTTGTTTACTGTTACTTTACCAGCTTTAATAACTTTATTATCGTTAGTTAACACACGGTATAAGTATAATCCAGCATTGTAGTTGCTTACATTAACTGAAGCGTTGTTCATATCAAAATTAACAGTTTCGATAACACGACCAGTAATATCCATTACTTCTACCTTAGCAGCTTTGTTATAGTTGATAGAGAAATTTAACATATCTGATGCAGGGTTAGGATAAACATTTAATGTAGATCCGGCATTTTTTAACTCTTCAGCTAAACCTACGCCCCATCCTTTTATATCCATCCAAACCGTGGTTTTTGATGAAGTGTTGTTTGTGTTTCCAGGAGCCGCTTCAAAATTCAAACCGTTACTTCTGTTTATTACGTGAGAAATTGCATTAGATTGAACTCTAGCAGATGCTGAAATATTTGAGTTTAACTTAATAGAAACAGAAACATGCATTGTATCACTAGGAGCAATTGTTTTACTTAATATTTTAATAGATAGTGAAGATGCGCTTGGGTAAGCTGCAATCATTTGTGTACCCGCTGTAAGTACGTATTGGTAAAATACAGAATCACCAGCAAAAGCGGTATCGGTACCATTGTTTTTCATTACAATTGTAAATGGTATTGGAGTACCAGATGCCTGACTGAAAATAGTATCAACTCCTAATATATCTTCTGTTGACCAATCGATTGTTCTTTGAGCATTTACAAATAAGCTACTAGCTGCAATTGTTAATGTTAGTAATAGTTTTTTCATCTTTTTTAGTTTTAGTTGTTTAGTTGTTTTTAAAAATCTGTACGAATTTATTAAAATTTGTTTACAAAGAAAGGAAGTTTTTAAACATCCTTTTGTGAATTAAAATAATTAAACACTAATGCAGCTTTCGATTTGCCAACTATATTAATTAAATCTGCTAAACTGGTTTCGCGTATTTTCTTAACAGACTTTAATTCACTTAAAAGCATCTTACGTGTTTCAGTACCTATTCCTTTAATAACATCTAGCTCGCTTACAAAGGTATTCTTACTGCGCAAGTTGCGGTGGTGCGTGATACCAAAACGATGGGCTTCGTCACGTAGTTGTTGGATAATTTTTAGTGTTTCACTTTTTTTTTCTAAATATAACGGAAACTCATCATCGGGGTAATAAAGCTCTTCGAGTCTTTTAGCTATACCAATTACAGGCACTTTACCATAAATACCCAACAGTTGCATACTTTCTACAGCCGAGCTTAGCTGCCCTTTTCCGCCATCAATAACTATTAAATCTGGTAAAGGCTCACGCTCCTCTAACACACGTTTGTATCTACGATACACGACTTCACGCATGGTAGCAAAATCATCTGGCCCAACTACTGTTTGAACTTTAAAATGTCGGTAATCCTTTTTACTAGGCTTGCCATCTTTAAAAACCACACATGCAGAAACTGGATTTGTGCCTTGTATATTAGAGTTATCAAAACATTCTATATGCTTAGGAGGAGTTTTTAGTCTTAAATCTTTTTGCATTAAAGCTAATAACCTATCTACTCTAACCTCTGGATTTAAACGCTCGTACTGCTCAATTTTTTCACGCTTATAAAACATAGCGTTTTTTAATGATAGGTCTAACAGTTTCTTTTTATCTCCAAGTTTGGGAACAGTAAAAGCAATACGGTCATCTTCTAAATCTAACTCAAAAGGAACTATAATTTCGCGCGAAGTACTTTTATATTGCTCTCTAACTTCTGCAATGGCTAGTTCTAAAAGTTGTGCTTCCGTTTCTTCTAACTTCTTTTTCAACTCAAAAGTTTGTGTTTGAATAATAATGCCATTGGCTACCTTTAAATAATTTACAAATGCATACTTACCTTCGGTAACAATGCTAAATACATCTACATTATTAATGGTATAACTAACAATGGTTGATTTGCTTTGGTAATTTTCTAACACCTCTAGCTTACGTTTAAAGGTTCCCGCTTCTTCAAACTTTAATTCTTCTGCCGCTTTTAGCATTAATAGTTTTAAGTGGGAATTTACCTCGGCTATATTTCCTTTTAAAATGTTTTTAATAGCCTTAATTGTTTCATCGTAATCTTCTTCTGTTTGGTAACCTACACAAGGTGCTTTACAATTACCAATTTGATACTCTAAACATGTTTTAAACTTATGTGCATTAATATTTGCTTGGATTAAGTTTAATGTACAAGTGCGCGTTGGATAAAGCGTTCGTAACAGCTCTAACACAGTCCACATCATTCCTTTATTAGCATACGGACCAAAATAATCGCTCCCATCCTTAACCACATTTCGAGTATGAAATACTCGAGGAAAAGGTTCTTTTTTTATGCAAATAAACGGGTATGTTTTATCATCCTTTAGGTTGATATTAAATTTGGGTTGGTATTTTTTTATAAGTGAATTTTCAAGTAAAAGCGCATCAATTTCTGTATCAACCAAGGTAAACTGAATATCTGCTATGCGTTCCACCATCATTGCTGTTTTTTTGCTATCATGATGTGTTTTAGAAAAGTAACTACTTACACGTTTTTTTAACTTTTTGGCTTTACCTATATATATAAGTGTACCATCCGCGTCAAAATACTTATAAACTCCAGGTGTATCGGGCAGGCTACGTATAATATTCTTTAAACCATCTTTAAGCATTAGGCAAATCTACTACACAATATTGCGACATTTTAACCGCCTAAACATTAAAATAATATTAACAACTTAAAAAGTTAACTATCAAGAATTTGTAAATATTTTTAACGGCATATTTAAAAATAACATTTCGAAAGTTTTGTTATTTTAATAAAATTTTAATAACTTGGTTGTGTTAAAAATTGATTAAAATCGATTAAAACTAAATTAAAATAGAACTAAAATATATTAACTTAAAAACAACAAACATGAAAAAACAATTACTATTTTATTTCACCAATTCAAAGTCCTTAGCAATTATACTTTTTGTGTATATGTTATCTTTGAATTTCGTTAATGCGCAATCGCCAACTTTCTATACTGGCAACGCAAACTCTCCAAGTAACTCTTATCCGTTTAACAATGCGGGTGGCCAAACAATGCAAAGTTTAATTGCACCTGGAGAATTTACTGGAGCAACTTTTGGTTTTATCACCAAATTTTATGTTCAAGGAACTGCGAATGTTGCAGGTTCTTGGAATGGCTTAACAGTAAGGATGGGTCAAATTACACCCACAACCTTGCCAACAGCATCTTTTGTTCCTTCTACAGCATTAACAACTGTTTACTCTGCAACTTCAACAAGCATTACTTCAACAGCAGCAGGTTGGTTGCTAATTACCTTGCAAACACCTTTTTTATATGATCCATCACAAAGTTTAGTTGTAGAAATTACGCAATGTGCTTCTGTAGGTGGAGCATTTAGTGTAACTAATGTAAGTAAGGCAGGATCATTCAGAAGATCTTGGAGCCCACCAGGTAACTGCTCCGTAACATACTCAGGTCAAGCAGCAGATTTATTTAACTGTGGAGTAGACATGCGTTCGGCTGGTGGTAATGATGCTGGTGTTACAGCAATCACATCTCCAACATTATTTTGTAGCCCAGGTATACAAAATATAAACGCTACCATTAAAAACTTTGGCACAAACCAAGTTACTAGTGTAAATGTTAATTGGTCAATTAATGGTAACCTCCAAACTCCTTTAACATACACCTCTTTATTAGATACATTTGGTGGTGCTGGCTCAACTACTGCCAATGTTAATTTAGGATCCTTTAATTTTCCAGCAACTTTAACAAACATCAAGGTTTGGACATCTTTACCTAACTCAGTTAATGATACAATTTTTGTAAACGATACCGCTTCGGGTTCATACCAACAATCAATGGCAGGTACATTTACCATTGGTGGAACTCCAGGACCAACCAATTTTACAAGTTTCGAAAATGCAATTTCTGCCATGGAATTTGCAGGTATTTGCGGTCCAGTGGTATTTAATGTAGCTCCTGGAATTTATAATAGAACAACAGCTATAGCTGTTTCAGATATTGTAGGAACAAGTAACATTAATACGATAACATTTGATGGTGGAAATAAAAACAATTGTATCCTGAAAGGAACAATTCCTACTTCACCAATTTTTATAATTAGATCAAAGCACACAACCTTTAAAAACTTTTCTGTTGAAAACTCATCAATCACAACTCCTGTTGGTATCGCTGTTACAGGAAGTGCTTCAAAAGTTACTATATCTAATTGTAATGTTCGTTTACCCGTGTTAACTGGCACTTCATCTTCAGGTTTTTGTATTAACGTTTCAGGTAATATAACCGGAGTAGCAGCAATGTCGGGCGATAGCATAACAGTTGATAGCTGCTACACAGTTGGCGGAGGTTATGGTGTGGTAATGTACGGATCATCAAACGTAAATGCAAACAGAGGAATGGTATTAACAAACAGTACCATCGATAGCTGTAATTATATGGGTGGTTACATTTCTTACAATTACAACCCGGTAGTGATTAATAATAACACCTTTAACATGCAAGGTTGGAATTATGGATATTACGGACTTTATGCTTATTATAATCAATCATCTGACGCAATTACACCTCACCGTATAACTAATAATAAAATAAATAACTTTGGTTATTATGGTATGTATATTTACTACCCAATGAGCAACACAACAGCAGCAGCACCACTAATTGCAAACAATGTTGTTAGTAGCTTTAACGGTGGCTCATACAGCGGTTTTTATGGCATTTATATATATAACTATAATGC
>JAGPCI010000350.1 GCA_018058165.1 Bacteroidia bacterium | reverse complement strand
GAAAATGTTAGCAGTTTTGCATAAAACTAATTTACAGTTTTTAAATCGATTATGCATTTAAAATGCGTAATTTGGATTAAATATACTGTTACTCGAAACAATTAACCTTAAATACAATTTGCTAGTTTAACCCTGTGCTTTTTTATAAAAGCTTTTATTAACCAACCATACCCCAAAAATGGTTAACGAAACAGCTATAAAAACAGCTAAGTTTAGTTTTTCATTAAGCCAAAGCCAACCTAAAAACACGGCTACAATGGTGTTAATGTAGGCATAGGTACTTACAATAGTAGCAGGCAATGCCTTTAACACATACATGTAACTTCCGTATCCAATAAAACTACCAAAAATTATCAGGTAAACTACTGCATTTATACCTTCGGTGGTTGGTGTAAATCTTTGCCACTCGCCTAAAATGCTGCCTATTATTAATAAAATTACGCCACCACTTATCATTTGCAAACCTGCGCCATACAAAAGATTTACGCCTGTGGTTTTGTTTTTATTATAAACACTACCCAATGCCCAACCAGTTATGGCTAATAAAATAAACCCAATTCCCATTACATAATCGGGGTTAGCAAAATCGGCAATATTATCTCTAAATATAATTACTTGGGCAATTAAACAAGCGCCAATTCCAACCCATGCCGTTGGTTTTAAAGGTTCTTTAATTTCTCCAAAAATAGCATTCATACCAATTATAATAAGCGGAGTAAGTGCACAAATTAAGGCCGTTAAGCCACTAGTAATATGTATTTCGGCTAGGGTAATTAAGCCATTGCCTATTACCAACATTAATATGCCATTTACAACAAAAATTTTAAACTGAGCTAAGTTTGGAAGGCTGTGCCCTTTAATTAAAAAAAAACTGCAAATAATTACACCACCAATTGAGTGCCGCACGCCAGCCATAAGAAAAGGCGGCATACTTTTTACACCAATGCGCATTGCTAAAAAAGTTGTTCCCCAAAATAAGGCTACGCCCGCGTATGCCAACCATGCTTTCGCATTTGAATTCATGCTGCAACTTTAGCTTTTTTATTAGGCTAATCCGCTTAATAGTTTTTTAAAATACGCTACACTGTGTAATAATCGGGTTCCATACCAACTAAATAACTCACCATCAACCAAAATAATTTTACTACTTGGGCAAATAGATTGCAATTCAATGATATGTTTTTCGGTGAATGGATAAGGTTCGCTTGATAAAAAGATATAATCAGGATTAATTGCTTCAATTCTTTCGTTGGTTAATTCTGGGTAACGAGAATCGTTATTTGCTAAAGCATTGTTTAAGCCTATTCGGTTAATCATTTCGTTTATAAATGTACCCGAACCTGCTGCCATAAAAGGTTTACGCCAAATTAAATACAACACTCTTTTTGGCACTTCCGCTGGGCTTGATTCCAAATTAAAACCATCAAACGAAGTAGAAATGGTACTGGAAATTAAATTGGCTTCTGCTTTTTTTCCCACCAACTCCCCCACTTTATTTATCATATCAAGTGCATCATTAAACGTAACTATATCGCTCATCCAAACGGGGTATTTTTGCATCAATAACTCTACTTGTTCTTTATCGTTTTCTTCCTTATTGCCAATAATTAAATCAGGTTTTAAAGCATCTATATTATCAAAATTTATTTTTTTTGTACCTCCAATTCTAGGCTTGGTTTGATGCATATTTTCAGGATGAATACAAAACAAGGTTTGACCCACAACTTCTTCATCAAGGCCCAAATCATACAATAACTCCGTTTGCGAAGGAACTAATGAAACAATACGTTTGGGTAAAATTGGCACCTTAACTTTTCTATTCATTTGGTCTATCACTTCAATCGTTTCTATCTGATTCATAACATGGTAGTGTATTAAAAATTAAAAAAAAAGCCATTTTTTAGGCAATACAAAGCCTCAAAAATAAGGTAAAATGTAAATCGTCTTTCGTTATAAGGTAAAATTTTAGTTTATTTGAAAAAAACATACCAAAAATGGAAACAAAATCAGGTTGGCCAATAGCCCTAAAATACGCATTAATATTAGCCTTTGCCACCATAGCCATTAACCTTATTTTTTACCTAATCAATCCGCAATCTGTAAATGGCACTTGGAATGCAACAGGAATAATACAATTAGCCATATCAATAATTGTTAGCATTTACATTTTGTTCATGTCGGCCAAAACCCGCAGAGACCAAGATTTAGAAGGTAACATAAGTTATGGCAAAGCTTTAGGTTTTATGTTACAAACAGCATTGCCTGCTGCATTAATTATTAGCTTTTACACCTATTTGTTTTTTACTTACATCAATCCAGAAATGTTGGTAAAAATTATGGAAACACAAGCTGATGCATTTGCTAAAGCAGGTAAATCGGACGAAGAGATTGAACAAGCATTAAAAGCTGCAAAGTTGTTTACCAACCCTACTGCTATGACCGTTTTTGGAGCAATGGGAACCATGTTACAAATGTTAGTGTTTGGTTTAATTGCCGCTATATTTGTTAAAAAAGAACCTCAAATTTTCGAATAATTTATTAATGAAACAACCAATAGATATTTCTGTAATCATTCCATTAATAAACGAGGAAGAATCGTTGCCCGAATTAGTGAGCTGG
>JAGPCI010000349.1 GCA_018058165.1 Bacteroidia bacterium | reverse complement strand
AAATTCCTCAACATTTTCCTTTTGTTGAATTGGACGAATTTGTGATAATGCCCAACCATGTTCATGAAATTCTATTTATTAATAAACCAGAAAAAACAACATGGACTCCAAATGGTTTTGGCTCACAATCACGAAACCTTGCATCGATAATTAGAGGTTTTAAAGCATCTGTTAAACGATTTGCTAACCAAAACAATATCGAATTTGAATGGCAAAGTCGCTATCACGACAGAATAATTAGAAGTTATACCGAACTAGATAATATTCGTGAATACATTATTAACAATCCAATAAAATGGTCGACCGATGAATATTACAATATTATCTAATTCAGATTATACCACTTCCAACTGGTCTGGAGGCTCCACCACACAATTGTTTATTTCTCCATTAACTGCTTCTTACGCCAATCGTAATTTCGATTTTCGAATAAGTTCTGCCAAGGTTGAGGTAGCCGAGTCTACTTTCACCCCTCTACCAAACATAAACCGTAACCTAATGGTATTAGAAGGGGAAATAACGGTAACACACGAAATTCACCACAGCAAAACCCTAAAACAATTTGATATAGATTCCTTTAGTGGTGATTGGAAAACCACTGCCATAGGCACGTGTACCGATTTTAACCTAATGACAAAAGAGGGCATTAACAGTGAATTAACCCACTTGCAATTACTAGCTAATCACTACAAAAAAATTGCAGTAGACGATTCTTATAACACGTTGTGTATTTATGTTTATTCAGGCAGCTTGTATGCAGAAATCAACAGCAAATTGTACAACCTTAAAAAAGAAAGTTTACTGGTTTTAACCAACGTAAGCAATTGTTCCTTTCATTTGCAGGCGCACAAACTTAGCAATGTTATCATTTCAAAAATAAGCCACTAATGGAAACCGTATTGCAGTATTTAATTGATGTTTTGTTGGCTACACTCACGCATTTAACCATATTGCTTGCTCCAATTTTGTTGTTGGGCTTAATCATGCACCTTATTTCACAACAAATTGAAAAACAAACGGTTGCCATTATAGGCATGCCTGGTTATTTGTACTTGTTTGGCTGGTTAGGAACGGCAGTTCACGAATTAGGTCATTTAATTTTTGCTTTAATATTTGGACACCAAATATCTAATGTAAAACTGTTTTCTTTTAATGCCAGCAACCCACAACAGGGCTACGTAAAACATAGTTTTAATAAGAAGAATATTTACCAAAATTTGGGCAATTTTTTTATTGGTATTGGTCCAATTTTATTAGGTGGTTCAGCCCTTTTTATAATTGGTTATTTTATGTTTGATTTAAATTTCAAAGACATCATTATCAATAATTTAAACCCCTCTGAATTAAGTGTTACTGAAAGTATATTTCATGTGTTTACTTCCATTTACGATGGTTTAATGAGCACCATAAAATCCATTGTGTACCAACCAAATGCTGCTTGGTGGAAATACTTATTATTCTTCTACTTGTTGTTTTCTATTGGTAGCTCCATTTCCTTAAGTCAGTCAGACATAAAAGGTTCTTTTTCGGGTTTATTGTTGTTTGTAGCTTTAACCCTTGTCTTTAATCTTTCGACTCTTTGGATAGGGAATTTCGCGACAGAATTTTTCGCAAAAATATCAGGTGTATTTTCAGGTTTTTATTTAATGTTATTGCTTTCCATAGTCTTTAATCTGGGCTTTTTGTTATTACTATGGCTTGTTGGAATGATAATTCCGGCTAAAAAAAGTTCAAAAAAGTAATCGAATAATATCTTATATTTGAACTTATAAGCAATTATTATTCAAACAGATACTATGAAAAAACTGTACTTCATTCTTTTAGTTTTATTTGTAATAAACAAATCTACTAACGCTCAAACGCTTTATTTTCCACCAAATACAGGTAATACTTGGGATACAATTGCACCATCGTCGTTAAACTGGTGTCAAGATAGTATTGATGCCTTATACCAATATTTAGATACCTCATTAACCGATGCCTTTATAGTATTGAAAGATGGTAAGATTGTGTTAGAAAAATATTTTGGAAACTTTACTGCTGATAGTTTGCACGTTTGGTACTCGGCAGGAAAAAGCTTAAGAGCTACACTTGTTGGTATAGCACAAAAAGATGGTCTACTTAACATTAACGATAAAACTTCCGATTATTTAGGTGTCGGGTTTACAAGCTTAACTATTCCTCAAGAAGATAATATAACCATTTGGAACCAGCTTACAATGACAACTGGTTTGGATGAAACCAACTTCTCTTGCACCTCTCCCAGTTGTTTAACTTATGTTGCCGATGCAGGTACTCGATGGGCTTACCACAATAGCCCGTACAACCTTTTAGAAGGAGTGCTTAATGCAGTTACTGGTCAAGGTTTAACTATTTACACCAATCAAAAAGTTAAAAACAAAATTGGCATGAGTAGTGGTTTTTGGTTTCCTGTTCTTGATAATAATTTCTACTTCAGTAAAGCCAGAGACATGGCTCGTTTTGGCTTATTGACCTTAAATAAAGGAATGTGGGGTTCAACTGTGGTATTAGACGATTCCTTGTATTATTACCAAATGCTTAACAGCTCTCAAAACATTAATCCAGCTTATGGATATTTGTGGTGGCTTAATGGTAAATCAT
>JAGPCI010000084.1 GCA_018058165.1 Bacteroidia bacterium | reverse complement strand
TTTAAAAAACTTAATATGAACAAGTATAAATTATTGCTTGCAGCCATAATTGTTAGTGGTTATGCACAAGCACAAAACGAAACAGATATTTTGCGTTTTTCGCAAACGTATAACATGGGAACCGCACGTTCGCAAGGTGCAGGTGGAGCCTTTGGTGCAGTAGGTGCTGATATGTCTTCTGGGTTTATAAATCCAGCGGGCTTGGGTGTTTATCGCAGAAACGAATTACAACTTTCGGCTGCTGTAACAGGCACTTTAACTTCAGGTACTTTTTTAGGTGCAACACAAGATGATAGTAGAACAAACTTTAACTTACCATCTTTTGGGTTGGTATTAAGTACGGTAAATACCGGTTTAAAAGGCGATGCAACAAGTGGTGTTGTAAATTATAATTTTGGTTTTGGATATAACCGTACCAATAGTTTTCAGCAAAATACGTTTATGCAGGGTTACAATACCAAAAGTAATTTGTCACAGTTTTTTATAGATCAATCAAACGGAACTCCATTAGACCAAATTACTGCAGCAGGTAAAGAGTTTGAATTTTATAATATGGGTTGGAATGCATATTTAACTGATACTTTAAATAATAATACAACTTATTACTCGCCTTGGTTTGATGGTGATAATGATTACCGATTGCTGCAAACTCAAAAAATAACCAGGCGCGGTGCTATGGGCGAATACAATTTTTCAGGAGCTGTTAATTTTGATAATGTATTGTATATAGGTGGTGGCTTAATTATAAATACATTGTATCAAGAGTACACTTCGTTGTTTACAGAAAGCGACCCTGATGGAACAGTAACTACTACAACAGGTAGTGGTTCGGGTAATTATTATAAATCGAGCTATTTACAAACTGATGTAACTACAAGCGGAACAGGAGTGGCTGGTAGGTTTGGTGTTATTTTTCGTCCAATTGATATTTTTAGATTTGGATTGTCGGCTCAAACGGCTTCGCGTATTAACATGAAAGATGAATACAGATACAAAGTTGGTAGCGAAATAAACTGGCCAAATATTGGTAAGGTTGATGTTTCATCGCCAGAGGGAACTTACAGTTATCAACTTATTACACCTGCTCGTTTTACTGCAAGTGCAGCTTTAACATTACCTAAATATGGTTTTATATCTATTGATGCAGATAAAATTGATTATAGCAGCGGAAGGTTAACATCAAGCGATTCGGATTTTGGTATAGCCAATGGCAATGCACGTGCACTATTTCAAGATGCATATCAAATTAGGGTAGGTGCAGAAGTAAAAGTAAAGGATGTTTACCGCTTTAGGGCAGGTTACAATGTAGCTACAAGTCCTTATAAAAATGCAATTGCAGGAGTTAGTGTTGATGATTTAATGCGTTATGGATACTCGGTAGGTGCTGGATATACCGATGGTGATTATTTTATAGATGCTGCTTTAATTACCACAACTTTTAACGAATTTTACACTTCTTATACTGTTAGTGGTGTATATTCGCCCACAGGTAAAGCCAGCCATACCATGATAAATGTGGCAGTAACTGGTGGTATTCGTTTTTAATAATTCATTATAACCTTGATAAACCCACCTAACGAAGATAAAAGATATAAACTCGGCATTGTACTGTCGGGTGGTGGAGCACGTGGATATGCGCATATTGGTGTATTAAAAGCATTAAACCAAAATGGTATTTATCCTGATGTAATTTCGGCAACTAGTGCAGGAAGTATTGTTGGCGCATTATATGCTGATGGTTATACACCTGACGAAATTTTTGAAATTTTTGCTAAGGTTGATGTTTATAAATTATTGAGTTTTTATAAACCAGTATTTGGCCTATTAAAAGTTGATGGGTTAAAAAAAACATTACAACAACAATTAAAAGCACAGTTATTTAACGATTTAAAATTGCCACTTTATGTATGCGCAACTAACTTTACTAAGGCGCATGTACAATACTTTACCAATGGCGATTTAATTACACCAATAATGGCAAGTTGTGCCATTCCGATGGTTTTAAAACCTGTACTTATTGATGGTGATTTTTATGTTGATGGAGGCTTAATGAATAACCTTCCTGTGGAGCCATTGGTATCTATTTGTGATGAAATAATTGGGGTGAATGTGAACCCAGTTAATGAGGTGAAAAAATTTAAATCAATAAGAAATTATGCAGATAGGGTGATGCATCTTGCTGTTAGAGCCAATGTTGAACCAAATATTTCTAAATGCGATGTGTATATCGAACCTCCAGGTTTAATGGATTATCATTTATTTAAAGTATCGGCTGCCCAGCAAATCTTTGAAATTGGCTATAACCACACACAAAGTATCATTCATCAAATAAAAGAAGATTTATTTTAAGGATACATTTACAGTGTGTTATCCTAATAAATATCAACCCCAAAATATATTGGCACTGCATTTGATAAACTGCTACTATAAATTAATTTTGAACCTAATAAAATAAAAATTGTTACTATGAAAACCAAGGTAAGTAAGTTGCTAAGTGCAGCAGTATTATTAAGTGTAATGGCAAGTTTAACTGTTGCTTGTAAATCAAAAAAAGGAACACCTATACAAACACAAACTGGAGCTACAGAAATTACAGTTCCGTTTACAGGAAAAGATTTTGAAACAAGCAAAGAGTTTTTCAGGGCACGCTCTTCAGGAAATAGTATTGATATGGTAACAGCTAAAAAAATTGCTATGCAAAATGCAAAAAGCGAAATGGCTGGAATGATTCAAACTACCATGAAAAAAGTTACCGAACAATACACCAACCAACGCCAAAACGGAACAACCCAAGAATTTACCAATAAGTTTGAAGAGTTGGCTCGCGAAGTAACTAACCAAAGCTTAACTGATGTGGCCGTAATTGGTGAAAAAATATTTAAAGAAACCACTAATACTTACACTTATTGGGTAGCAATTGAAGCCAATAAAAAAACAGTACTTGAAGGTGTAGAAAAAGCAATTGGCCAAAACCAAAAGCTTGCACAAGATTACGATAAGAAAAAGTTTGAAGATATTTTTAATAGCGAAATGGAAAAATTAGCTAAAGAAAGAGCGGGCAATTAAGCTGTATTTTCTTCTGCTTATTCTGTAAAAAAGAACACACGTTGTTTATATACTGTGTGTTCTTTTTTAGTTTTTGATTTATTTTTTTCAGGTAAAACCCATGTTAAAATACTTACCATTTTTAGTTGCTGTATTTATGTTGGCTTCATGTGCATCACACAAGGCCAATAAAAAACCAGCGTGGGTAAACCAACGGCCAGTAAATGATGCGTATTATGTTGGTGTAGGTATTACCTCTAAAACCAACAACAACCAAAGCTACCAACAAACCGCCAAAAAGGAAGCACTTAACGATTTAATTTCTGAAATTAAAGTGAGTGTTTCGTCAAATTCTGTTTTACAACAAATGCAAAACAATGCTGAGTTTAAACAGCGTTTTGAAAGCATGGTAAAAATAAGTGCGCTTAACGAGATTGAAAATTATGAAGTGGTTGATAGCTGGGAGGATGGCAATTATTTTTGGATTTACATGCGACTTAGTAAAAGCCAGTATGCGCAAATGCGCGCGCAACGTATGCAACATGCAATTGACCGAGCCGAAGATTATTTTTTGCGTGCAAAAAGTTTAGATATTAAAACCAATTACACCCAAGTGTTACGTTTAAAATTAAAAGCATTGGCCAGTTTGCAAGATTACTTAAATGAAGATTTGCAAACGGTTATTGATGGTAAAAGTGTGCAATTGGTTAACGAGTTGGTTTCGTCAATTCAAAAACAATTGTATTTGGTTACAGTGCGTAGTAAAGTAAATACATTAAACGGCAAAGTGGGTAAACCCATACAAACTCCTTTTGATGTGGAAGTGTATTTTACAGACACTATAAATGGTAAATTATTTGTTCCTTTTTTGCCAATGAAAATGGTGGTTGAGCAAGGTAAAATGGACTTTGGCGCACAAACACAAACCGATCAAATTGGAATTGCTTCTTTTAGTGTGGCTAGGATTTTGGCGCGCGACCCAATACAGTTATTAAGGCTAGTAGCCGATGTGCAAAGTATTATTAAAACTGATAGTATTAATTATGCTTTGCAAAATGTAATTAGCAATATTGATGGCCCAAGTACAACTTTAAGGGTTAGTGTAGTACCTATTAAAGTTTATATTGAAGCTGATGAACAAAACCTCTCTCAAAAAGTGAGCAATAATCAATTAGAAATATTTTTAAAGCGTAACTTAATTGAAGCTGGATGCAATTTTGTTACAGATAAAAAAGATGCTGATTATTTATTAAAACTTAAAGCCAACACAAAACCTTTAGGCATAATTTGGGGTAATATGCAAACTGCTGCATTAAGTTTAAGCATTAGTTTGTTTGATAATAAAAACAATGCAGAAATATTTAAGGATGGATTGCAGGATGTAAAAGGGTTTCAAACTACACCCGAAAATGCAGGTTTTGATGCTTACAAAACTGTAGAAGGTTTACTATACAAAAACATTTATCCAGGTTTGGTAAATGAACTTTTAAAAGTAGAGCAATAGTAAAGAATTGAATTACAGTTTTTGCTTTTAACTTATAGCTAAATTTTTTCGGTTAACAGTGCCAAAGCAATTCATCAACCAATCTTATTTTTTAAGTAACATCAATAAATCTTCTTCGATGGTTGTGGCTGTGGTTTCAACAATTTTGCCCACTATGTGTTTATCGTTAAACAAAATAATAATGGGTACATACTCAATATTTAGTGGTTTAACATCAACACTTTTTGATTGTTTTTTTTCATCTACAGCAATCAATTCTACATTATCCCAACCGGCTAAATCCATCACTTTAAATAATTGTGGCACCAATTCATGGCTATCGCTGCACCAAGTTCCTAGTACTACTAATAAACTACATTTTTTAAATTCACTTAATTCATTTACCACACTCATAGCAGGTTTGTACTGCACATAGTTTTCTTTAAACCAATTAAAATTTTCTATATCAGCACGAGTTATCTTACCATCTAAAACTTGTGTTGAATCGTTTTGTTGGGCCATAATTGAATAGGAAAAAAAAAGGCCAAGTATTAAAATACTTAGCCTTTTAAAGTTTAAATTATTTACGAGATAATGAATCATCAATTAATAATAAAATATGTTGGCGATGTGCTTTAACCTCGGCATTTGCAGTAGGTGTTGCCATCATTTGTTTAATGTTTTTTAATTGCCCAATTGCTGCTGATTTTGCAATGTTATCATAAGCTTTATTTGGTTTGCTTATTGAAGCGATGCTACATAAATCAGTTACATAATCTATTTGTAAGTTTTGTCTAAATGTGTTTACAGCACCAGCTAAATCTTCTTTAAAACAAGCATTTGTTAAATCGGTTAACACATTAACTACAGTATATTTATTGCCATACATTCTGCTATCTGTTAGGCGTTTTAATGTAGTTGGTGCTATAATATGACTTATAACCATTGATTGAATTAACAATACGCGGTCATGAATTTTAGGATCATCGGTAGTTCCAAAAAAGTTGAATCCTCTACGTTGGCTTTGTAAGTTTTTATACAAATCATTTGCTGCATCAAATGCTTTTGGACTAAATAAATTTTGTGATAAAGCAGCCATTGCACGTTTCTGTTCGGTCAATGGTACTGGTGTGTAAGCTTGGTTGCCTTGCATGTTTCTATCAACATAAACTCCACCAATATAACGTGATATTGATTGAGCTGCGTTAGCCATTTCGGATAATGAAATGCCAAATGCTTGCTTTAATTCTTGATTGCTCTTGCCAATTTCGCTGTAACGTTTTGGCAACTCGGGAATCATGCTGTTAACCAATTTTATTCTATCAACACTATATGTTATTACATCATTACTAAAATCGTTGATGTTAACTCGAGGGTCAATCCCTTTGCCTGGAGAACGCATATCATCTGCATCATTTCCAAATATTAACATACTATCAGTAGAAAAACTAAGTATTGCTGATAGACGTTTTTCTTCAGCATCAGCGTCTTCTAATGCATCGCTGTATCCATAATTAATTGCCCAAATATCGTATGGACCTGGGCGAGTAGTAAAATAATCACCTTGTTTAGCTTTATCATTAGCAAGATTTACCGCTGGGTATTCCATTACACTTGCAATTAAACCATAAGCACGTGTTAAGCTTATATCATGAGCTTCTGTTGGGCTCCATAATTGACTAGCTTTCATATTATGCATTAATCCCATGGTATGACCCATTTCGTGCATAATTAAATAATACAACGATTGGTTTAAATATACTCTTTTTTCAATATTGCTTAAACCTCTTGCCTCTAAAACACTGTTGCCAAATAAACTTGTAAGGTGTAAATGATGTCCGGCTTCGCACATTTGCATGTGGCTTGGCACATCAAAATTATCTGTAGAAGCGGGTTTGGGTGCATCAAAAAGTTTTTCTTGGTTGGTTCTGTTGGTCATAAAAATAAATTCCAACATAATATCAGCGCCTAATATTTCTCCCGATCTTGGGTCTACAAAACTTGGTCCGTAGCCTCCAAAAGGCGGCTGAGGAGAAGATGTCCAACGTAAAACATTGTAGTTAATATCACCGGCATCCCATGTTGCGGTATCTGGTTGTTCAAGAATAACTATAGCATTTTTAAAACCTGCGGCTTCAAAAGCAATATTCCATTGTTCGCCAGCCGCTTTTATAATTGGCCTAAATTCAATTGGTGTAGTATTTTCAATCCACCATGTAATTGGTTTAATCGGTTCAGAAAGCGCAGCACCTTTGTCTTTTTTCTCTAACCTCCAGCGGTGAATTACATCTTTAAATGCAACCGCTTCGGTTGTAGTCATGTCGTTTTTTTGTTGACCAAAATAACCAACACGTTGGTCGTCTCTGCGCGGTGCCATTGGTGCTTCTGGCGCTTGTATAAAACTGTGTTGGTATGCAATGCTAATAGCTCTTGGGTTAGCCACTTCTTTACCACCTGAGTTCATTGGCGAAGGATTGTCATACACATACTCCACAACTATATCTGTATTAGCAGGGTAATTGCGCGTTTTTAAATACTTGCTTTTTTCTTTGTTAAGCATTCCCAACAAACTCATTTGTGCCGAAGGGCCGGGCATAGTAGTTGGTTTAATTTGGCTCATGTTTTCGCTTAAAAAAATAGCATTTGCATCAAGTAACATGTTGCCATTTTCTTCGGCCAATATTTTTTGGCTAACCAATATTGCATTACTAATGTTTGCATCTGCTGCTTTGCTAATGGCATTAGTTGTATCAAAATAAAACTCGGTGTTTTGTTCTACAAATTCTACCCTATCAAAATACCGCTTAATGGTAAAAACCATATTGCCTTTAAAACCACCACGGAAATGACCAGCAGCAACTACTCCATTCTCGGTATAACTAAAATAAATAAATGGTTTGTTTAAGTGTTCTTTTTTTACAAGCATAAACATGTTACCATTCGTGGTATCTTGGTACAATGGAAAAAGACCATCTTGTTTTTTACACGCTTTTACCTTGTCTGCAATCGAAACTTTAGCAGTAGGTTTAGGCGTTTCAACTGGTTTTTTCTTTTTTGCAAATGCACCAAAAGCTAACATTACGCATAATGTTAAAATTGAAATTTTCTTTGTCATAAATTAAAATAAAAGGGAAGCGAACATAAGTTATTTTAAACTTAGTTGTGTACCGTTAGTGTAAAAAATGGATTCTAAAAAACCTAACGTACAGCATGTAACAATTCGTGAACATAAAAGTTTAACAATTGTTTTTATCGTAATGTATTAAATAAAAAAGCTGTTTCGTTAAATTGAAACAGCTTTTAATGTTTTATTTGGTTAGCAAATTTAGTAGTTGGGTAACCATTCCTTTTGATCCCATATACACTGGTACTCTTTGATGTAATTCTGTTGGAACAACATCTAAAACCCTTTCGCTACCAGTATTTGCAATACCTCCAGCTTGTTCTACAATAAATGCCATAGGATTACACTCGTATAATAAACGTAATTTTCCGTTAGGTGCTTTGTCTGTTGCTGGGTAAATAAATATTCCACCTTTTAATAAATTACGATGAAAATCGGCCACCATGCTACCAATATAACGTGCGCTATATGGACGATTAGTTGCCTTATCAAATTGTTGGCACCAAGTAATGTAATCTTGCACACCTTTAGGTGCGCTTAAAATATTGCCTTCGTTGTAGCTATAAATTTTACCCATTTCAGGAATTTTCATATCAGGGTGCGATAAACAGAATTCACCAATTCCTGGATCCAAAGTAAAACCATTTACTCCGCTACCGGTTGTATAAACCAACATGGTACTTGTGCCATAAATTACATAACCAGCAGCGAGCATTTTGTTTCCTGGCTGAAAGAAATCATCGTTAGTGGCTTTAGTACCTACAGGTGTAACACGCTGAAAAATACTAAATATAGTTCCTATAGAAACATTTACATCAATATTACTCGAACCATCTAATGGGTCCATAGCAATTACATATTTTGCATTTTTACTCACAGGCGAGTCGATGTAAATAATTTCATCATCCTCTTCGCTAGCTACTGCACAAACTTCACCACCACGGGTTAAACAATCAATCACCAAGTTATTAGCAATAATATCTAACTTTTTTTGGTCTTCGCCTTGAATATTAGCACTGCCAGCTTCGCCAATAATATCAGCCAAACCTGCACGGTTAACTTCCCTGCTAATTGTTTTTGCTGCAATTCCTATGTCACGTAACAAACGTGAAAATTCGCCTTTTGCTACATTAATCTCGTGTTGGCGCTCAATAATAAATTGACCTAATGTGGTAACGTTAAATTTGCTCATACAAAATGTTTGCTTATAAATATGTGGCAAATATAAGATTAGCCACATGCTGAACAAATAGCACGTGTTTTTATTTATGCTTGATTGTATATTGCAAGCCAAATATTGTTTAAACAACAACTTTTGAGTGGGGGAAATTGGGCTTTAAAAAATTGCATTTCAGCAGTTTAATCCGCTCAAAACATTTAAAAACAACAATTAAGTGAAAGTTTTCAAATTCGGGGGGGCATCTGT
>JAGPCI010000083.1 GCA_018058165.1 Bacteroidia bacterium | reverse complement strand
GGTTAATCATAATCGAGGTATATTATTTACTTTTCTCACGTTAATTATATGAAAATAAATTACTTTTGATTTATTAAACTTTATTACTGTAGCAATATTTATTAATAATTGCCAACTTTATAAAGTCCTACATTAACTAAAAAACAGACGATGAAAAAATTGGTATATGTTTTACTTATTGGGTTACAACTTACATTGGGTTGTAAAAAAGATGTGCCTATTTTTAATAGTAAATCTTTTCCATTAGAAAACGATAATATTAAATTAGCACTTGTAAATTCGGCTACTCCTTCATACTTTATTGATATTTTTTACTTTAATGCCTCAACAGGTATTGCCATTTCTAATGATGGTAGAGTTTTTAAAACAACCGACTTTGGTGCAAGTTGGAGTATTAAGTATATCAACCCAAATAAAAATCAATCACTTGCTCAAATTCACTTTACAAATGCAAACGTAGGTTACATAGTTGGTGGCACACTTTCTTGTAATGGAACTGGTTGTATTCCTCCAGGTGGATTAATTTTAAAAACTATTGATGGAGGCAACTCATGGACAACTATTTTACAATCTGCCTATGTAGAGTTTAGCTCCATTGCATCAAATAGTTTAGGCGAATTGTTTGTAACCGCAAACGGTACAATGGGTAGAATTTATAAAAGCGTAAACGATGGTGGAAGTTGGACAATTAGTGAAGTTGTTTCTTCTCAATTTCAAAAAATAATATTTAGTGGGATTTATGGTTTTTGCACCGCAAATAGTGGTAAATTATTAGGCAGTATCGATAACGGAGCAACATGGACTTTAACACCAATATTGCCTGCTAACTATGCAATAGATATTAAATTTAATAGCGGAAATGGTTATTGCATTGCCAATAGTAGAACGGTATATAAAACTACTGATAACGGTGCAACTTGGGCGCAATCCTTAGATTATCAAAATGGGGTATCTATTGTTAATCCATTAACTGCAAATAGTTGTTTAGTTTTTGGTAAAGGTTCTTATTCTGGTGGTGATTTTGGAGGTTGGAGTAGTATGATTATGCAAACTAAAAATGCTGGTGCCACTTGGATTGAAACAGAAATAAAAGAGATGGAACCCATTAGATGTGCTAGTTTTTATTCAGCAACAGAAGGTTATGCGGTAGCAGGAAAAAAACTAATAAAAGTAACCGTAAAGTAAATTTAAACGTAGCTTTAATAACCATTAAACTTACAGGTATAACCAAATGCCAATTACACTATTTGCTTTTACAAATAGTAGGGTAGTGCCCTTAAAAATTTAGATTATTCCTTCTCATTTTTTCCTAATATCTATCATTATACTTAATCTCTAATTAAGGTTATTGTTCCATGATAAAGTCCATCTTCTTTTTCGGTAAATAGTTTATATTTAAATACAACAAAATAAGTACCCGCAGGGCACGGTGTACCATTGTTTTTATCTCGGCCATCCCAATTAACACCATCGTTATAAATGCCATCCTTAAAACCTTCAAACACTAAAGTTCCCCAGCGGTTGTATATGTATAGCTCATATTTTTGCCAACCTTCAATGTCAATATCAAAGGCATCATTTTTGGCATCGTTGTTATCTGGTGTAAATACATTAGGTATTTTAACCGAGCCTTTAATTGGAATAATTTTACAAACAGAATCCATACAATCTAGCCTATCAAAAGCCATTAAACAAACCTTGTAGGTTAAATCACTTTCACCATAATTGTGCATAGGGTTAAGTAATGTGCTGCTATTGTCGCTAGCGTTTGGTTGTCCAAAATCCCATAAATACCTAACAGCACCTTGCGATTGGTTTACAAACTGAATTTCGGGATAGTTTGATAGTTTAAAATTAAAATCTGCCTTTGGACTTATAGCAGTAATATTTTTTTGAGCACCAACCACACATTGCGTTTTTGATGTAATAATAGGATTTACCTTTAGGTTAAAAACACCTGCGCTATCAATTGCAAACAATACATTTGTATTTAGTGGCCAAGTTTCTGGTAATACTTGGTTTGCCCATTTCCATTGTGTTAAAATATTATGTAAAGTACCTGTAACTTGTGTGTAAAATGGTTGATCAACGCAAACGGTGTCTGGCCCTATTAATTGCAAAGTATCTATGGGCAGCACAGTAATACTTCTTGGGTGAAAATCATTAACCGATTGTAAATGTGGAAACCGTTGGTTACAGTTTTTGGTTTCGTTTGTTGTAGGGTTGGTTATGCTATCTTCGCCTAATAAATCAATTTTATAAACACCGGGCGTGTTGTAAGTAAAGGTAATATCACTATCATTTCTGGTAGAATAAATACTACCCGCTGGGTCGTTAAAATACCAAATCCAATTGCGTAATTGTTGGCCAGTGGTGTTTTTTAATTTAACGGTAAACGGCACGCATCCAAAGGTGTCATCTACAATTACAAAATTAGTGGTAGGTCCAATAATTCTAAAATAAACAGTTGCTGTATCTACACAACCATGCACCGATTGGGCAATTAAATTGGCACTAATCAATCCGTTTTGATTATAATATCCATAGGGTTGTTTTAAAATGCTGTTTCCTTTTTCTTCACCAAACATCCATAATCTGCTTTGCATAAGCAATGGTTTAGGAATGGTATCGCCAACCATTGCATACGACTCGTCATTAAAAGTTACCACGGCCGGAGCGCAATAAAAGGAATCGGGAGTTACCGTTGGCTTTGCCTTTACTGCAATAACAATAACTTTATATTGTGGTCCTTGCAAAGTATCAAAACATGCAGTACCTAAACTATCTTTATATGCAATTTTAACAAAGTATACACCAGCTTTTTTATATTGGTGTTTCATGTTTTCTTTGCCTAACTCCCAAGTATTATCATCACCATAATTCCAATACACTTGTTCTTTACCAATTATGGCTCTTTCCATATCACTCCAAAAATACTTCATGGTGTCGGTAACATATCGCAATCTGCCATACAGCAACGCATAATCATTTATACAAACTTCAGGAGTTAATACACTTATTTTAGCCTCGTTACCAAATAATAAGTCAACTGCACTTATGCCTTGGCAAGTATCTTTATTTATATAATTAAACTTAGCATTGTACCTTCCATTGTTTGCATAGGTATGATAAACAGGTTCAATTATAGTATCTGTGGGTAGGTAAGTTTTGATGTACAGTGGAGAACCATCACCAAAGTTATAGGTAATTTGTACTATATCAGTGCGCGTTGAATCTTTGGTATAAAACTTTACCCTATGTGGTGCACATAAGTCGGGGTCGGCAATTGTTTGTGTAATAACAAGCGGAACAAACGGATTATAAATAGCGTAACTGTAATAGCCTGTATCAAAACAAGGATTTCCGAGTGCATCTAACCCATTACGAGCCACTACACCAAAGTGTGCAATCGAATCGTTACTGCAAATTTCGTTTCTAGCAATATCTCTCCAGGCAGCACGTGTAGGTGATTTTGCAAATAAACTCCATACTTTTGGTGAGCATGAAGTATCGGGTATAAACCAAACTTCTTCGGGTCCGCAGGCTGGTTCTAGGCCTGTAAAATAAACACGAATATCGCGTAATGAACATTTTGAAGAAAGGATTGTTACCCTTGGCGTAGGTGGGTTGGTTGAAGTATTCCAATTGGCTTTGGGGTAAGCCAATCGTAAAATGCGATAAGCTGTATCAGCACACATTCTAACAGTATCTTTTATGGCTAATTTTACTTGGTAACAGTCTTGGTCAGGATATTTATAAAAGTGCTTTACATCAAACGAATCTGTGCTGTAGCGGCAATTCATATTAAGGTTTAAACCCTGTTTGGTATTTGTAGTACATGCAGGTGCATAGGCATCGCCAAAATCCCAAAAATAAGTTAGGTTGCTATTTAAATAATAACAGCTTGCATCGCGCATTGCAAACCTCACCGTATCATGCGCTCCGCACTGTACACTGTTATCAACAATACTTAGCGTATCATGTATCCATGCTTTTGGACCATAAACTGTAATTTGCGTATCGGCTCTAAATGAACAATTGTCGTAATTAAACCTAAGCAAAACTTTAAAATCGCCACACCAAGGGAAGTTGGCATTATCTATATATCGTTTTAAACTATCTTGTTGATATGAGCCATCAATGGTGTAAAAAGTCCATGCATATGCCCCATCAAAACTTAATGATGTACTGTTGCTAAAAGAGAATTTGTTTTGGGCAAAACATCTTTTATCAGTTACTGAAATATTAATAATAGAATCAGGTACAAATGATATTACAGAATCGAGAAATGCAGAGGAATCTGAACAACCATATTTGTCTTTAATAACTAACCTAGGATAAAAAATTCCATCGCCATAGTAGGTGTATAAAAACATCGAGTTTGCAGTATCGTTTGTTAATGATTGTCCATTGCCAAAGAGCCAAGTTGCAGTTAACCCATCGGTTTCAACAAAACTTGTGTTTGTAAACAAGGCCGTGGTAAAGCCACAATTTTGTTTTGCATTTACTGTATAGCTAGCTTGTATTTTGCTATAAACTTGTACCGTATCAAATTTTTGTGCTACACAGCCATTGGTGTCTTCTACTTCAAGTACTACATTATATTTTGCCTGATTGGTATCGGCATAGGAGTGATTAAAGGAGCCGCTATATGGAGCATTTTGTTGCAGCAAAGCACCATCACCAAAAATTGTAGTTCTTCGTTTTATGGGCGCCTTACTACCTCCTGCCGCAGATTGGTCGTTAAACACAAAACTGTTATTTTTAAAACATTGGTTTTTACTTGGTGCTATTACAAAATTTGCTTGAGGCCTAGTAAACACCCTAATTGTAATGGGTAATGCATTACAAATTAAACCTCCTTTTTTGTAAATGCGTAGGGTAACAATATAATTTCCGGCCTGTGGGTATTGGTAAATTGGCCCCGATTGTGTGCTTGAACTTCCATTACCAAAATTCCAAAGATAAGCAGAGTCTGCAGATGTAAATGGCGTGCGATTAAAAGTAACAGATTGGCCTATGCAAACTTTTGTATTACTTGGCAGTATGGTACAAGTTTGAGCTATAGTAAACTTGCTACTAATTAGTATTAAAAATAAAAATCGCAGGCCTGGTTTCACACCGCTAAATTAAAACTATAAACTCTTAATTTATTATTAATTTGGATGTGGTATTGTGCCCTCGTTTATAAACCCCAATTGCAATTTGGAAATGAATAATTGATAAAGGCAATAGCAAATATCCCCCTAAAAACATTGTTACAAAACTTAAAGCAAGTTTTTAAAAAACCATTAATCTCTAATTAAGGTAATTGTACCATGGTAAACACCATCTTCTTTTTCCGAAAACAGTTTATATTTAAACACTACAAAATAAGTACCCGCAGGGCAAGGTGTACCATTGTTTTTATCTCGTCCATCCCAATTAATACCATCGTTATAAATGCCATCCTTAAAACCTTCAAATACTAAGGTTCCCCAGCGGTTATATATGAATAGCTCATATTTTTGCCAACCCTCAATGTCTATATCAAATGCGTCATTTTTGTCATCGTTGTTATCTGGTGTAAATACATTGGGTATTTTAACCGAGCCTTTTTTAGGAATAATTTTACAGATAGAATCCATACAATCAAACTCATCAAAAGCCATCAAACAAACCCTAAAACTTTCTAATGTTTCGCCATAATTATGAATAGGGTTAATATCGGTACTTGAGTTTTGTGATGAAGTTGGTTGTCCAAAATCCCATAAATACCTAACAGCACCTTGCGATTGGTTGACAAACTGAATTTCGGGATAGTTTGAAAGTGTAAAATTAAAATCGGCTTGCGGACTAATGGCCACAATTGTTTTTTGCACCCCAACTAAGCATTGTATTTTTGATGTAATTATTGGTTCAACCTTTAGGCTATACACACCAGCAGTATCAAAAGTATGTGGTACAATAACATTTATTGGCCAGGTTTCTTGTGCTACCGTATCAGACCAACTCCATTGTGTTAAAATATTATGCAAAGTACCCGTTACTTGTGTATTAAAAGATTGATTAATGCAAACAGAATCTGGAGAAAGTAACTTTAATGTATCAATAGGCAAAACAGTAATACTTCTTGGATGAAAATCGTTTGGCGATTCTAAGTAAGGGAATCTTTCGCTGCAACTTTTGGTTTCTTGGGTGGTAGGATTGGTAATACTATCTTCGCCTAATAAATCAATTTTGTATACACCAGGAGTATTGTACGTAAAGGTAATGTCGCTATCATTTCTGGTTGAATAAATACTACCTGCTGGGTCGTTAAAATACCAAATCCAATTGCGCAATTGCTGTCCGGTTTGATTACGTAATTTAACAGTAAAGGGTACACAGCCAAAAGTATCATCAACAATTACAAATTTTGTTGTAGGGCCAACAACCCGCACATAAACACTGGCAGTATCAAAACAGCCTTGCACCGATTCTACAAATAGTTTGGCAGAGTACAGGCCATTAATTCCATAAAAAACAGTTGGTTGTTTTAGTGTGCTTGCGCCCTTACCATCGCTAAATACCCAATACCTATTTTTTAAGGCCAATGGTTGAGGGATGGTATCGCCATGCATCCCGTATGATTGGTCGTTGAAGGTAATAATTGAAGGAGCACAGTAAAAAGTATCGTTTGTAACAGTTGGTAAAGCTTTGGCTGCATTTACTTTTACCCTATATTGAGGTCCTTGCAAGGTGTCAAAACATGCATTTCCTAAGCTATCTTTGTAAGCAATTTTAATATAATAAATGCCTGGTTTTACATACTCATGGCTCATGTTTTCTTTACCCAACTCCCAAGTGTCATCATCACCATAGTTCCAAAATACTTGTTCTTTGCTACTATCTGCCCTTTCTGGGTAGCTCCAATAATGATGAACAGTATCGGTGGTATAGCGCAGCCTCGCATAAAAAGAGGCATTATTATAAGTGCAAATTTCTGGTGTTAGCACGCTTAAGTTCGCCTCATTGCCAAGCGTAAATCCTACTAATTTATTATCAGAGCAAGTGTCTTTACTCACATAATTCATTCTAACAGAATAAGTACCATTTTTGGTATAGGTATGATAAACAGATTCGATGATAGTATCTGTTGCCGACAAATTTTTAACCAATGGAGCTGAACCATCACCAAAAAAATAAGTAATTGTTGTTAAATCTTTTCGGATAGAGTCTGTAACATAAAACCTTAATCTATGAGGGGCACACAAGTCGGGGTCGTCAATCTCATATTTAAGAAAAACTGGATTAAGTAATTTGGGTAAGGTGTAACTATAATATCCAGTATCGTAACACGGATTGCCCAATGCATCAAGCCCATTTTTTACTACAACCCCAAAATACGCAAGCGGCCCACTGCTGCATATATCACTTAAAGGAATCTCATGTTTTTTAAGGTTATTGGGGGCTTTGGCAATTAATTCCCAAGCTTTGTTAGTACAAGAAGTGTCAGATAAAAACCATAATTCCTCTGGGCCACACTTGGGCTCAAGGTCATTAAAAAAAACAGTAATGTCTTTTATTATGCACTTTGGGGTAAAGGCAATGGCTCTGGCTACACTATCATTCCAATTTGCTTTTGGATAAGCCAATCGCAAAAATTTAACAGTTTCATGGCTACACATTCTCACGGTATCTGTTATCCTAAGTTTTGCGGTATAGCACCATTTGTCGGGAAATTGATAGAAATGTTTAACATCAAACGAATCTGTACTGTATCTACAATTCATATTAAGGTTTAATCCCAAACGCGTGTTTGTTGTACAAGCTGGTGCATAAGTGTCGCCAAAATCCCATAAATAAGTAAGGTTATTATTTAAATAATAACAACTTAGGTCGCTTAAGCCCAAGCGCACAGTATCGTGTGATCCGCATTGAATAGCTTTTTCAACAATATTTAGGGTATCATGTAAAAAGGCCTTTGGTCCATAAACGGTAACCTGTGTATCGGTTACAAACGAGCATCCCAAATAATTAAACCTTAATAAAACCCTAAATTCACCACACCAAGGAAAAGTGCCGCCATTTATATACCGCTTTAAACTATCTTGTTGATAATTGCCTTCTAGGTTATAAAAGGTCCAAGCGTATGCGCTTTGCGAATTAAGATTTGTTCGGTTTTTAAAATCAAAGAAATTATTAGAAAAACATCTTTTATCAGTTGGTGTAATATCTATTATTGGGTCGGGTGTAAACACTAAAACCGAATCAAAATAAGGAGTAGTATCAATACAACCATTTTTATCTTTAATAACTAACCTGGGATAATAAACTCCATCACCAGTATAGGTGTAATAAAAAAAGTTTTTTACTGTATCGTTTGATAATGTTTGACCATTGCCCAAAAGCCAAGTACAGGTAAGGCCAATGGAGTCTACTAAGCTTCGGTTTCTAAAAGAAACAGTTGTGTATCCACAATATTGATTTTGTAAAATCTCAAAATTGGCGTGAATACTTTTATAAACTTGTACTGTATCTACCACTTGTGCGGCACATCCATTTGTGTCTTCAACTTCTAGTGTTACAAAATATTTACTTCCGTTGGTTTCTGTATAAGCATGGCTATAGCTATTGGCAAAAGGTGCATTTTGTTGTAATAATGCGCCATCTCCAAAAATTGCAGTTCTTCGTTTAATTGGCGCATTGCTAGAGCCTGGTGTAGAAAGGTCGTTAAATATAAAATTATTGTTTTTAAAACACTGCTTTCTACTGGGTGTTATTAAAAAACGTGCATTTGGTTTGTCAAATACCCGAATAACAACAGGTGGGGCATCACAAAACGAACCACCTTTTTGATATACACGCAAGGTAACGGTATAATTTCCGGCTTGGGTATATTGGTAAATAGGACCAGATTGTGAGCTAGAACTGCCATTACCAAAATTCCAAATAATTGCCGAATCGGTTGACTCTAGCGGTGTACGGCTAAAACTTACCGATTGGCCTAAACATACTTTAGTTACTCCAGGAAGTATTGTACAAGTTTGGGCATTAGCCAAATTGCAGCATAAAAGTAGAAAAAACAGAAGTCTCAAGCCTTGTTTCACACTGCTAATTTATAAA
>JAGPCI010000348.1 GCA_018058165.1 Bacteroidia bacterium | reverse complement strand
ATTGCCAACTTGGGTATGGGAGTTAACAGGCCCCAAATAAGTGAGTATAAAACCAATACCGCACCTAATATTTTCCACCATTTAATCACTGTACAAATGTAGTTAACCTATTAATACTTTACACAGATTTTTGATACAATATTTTATCACTGTGCGTTATCATTGGCTGTTGCACTATTGCTGGCTTATCCTTGTTTTTGTTTTTTAACGTAAATAAAATAATTGTAGAAAATATTGGAATAAAAGTTCCCAACAACAACCACCAACGTGCCCTGTAGCCTTTTTGTGTGGCCAGCTCGGCTGTAGCAACTCCCATTCCAAGAAAAACAGGTAAAATTAATATTAGTTCCATGTGTTATATTGCTGCAAAACAAGTCCAAAATACAAATAATAAATATGAATTTTAAAGGTGCAATTTGCTGACAAAAGTCATTAGCAAGTTATATTGTTAATCTGCTTACCATCCACAACTTAATTAATCTGTTAAAAATATAAACACCATAGTATTTATTTTACATGGCAAATAAATTTATAATTGCATTTACTAACGTCCGAAACCATAATTATTAATGTTAACTTTTGCATTAACTACAAAAAAAATAATTCAATCAACAGCCAATACCATTTGTATTTATTTTGATGTGCCTCAAAATTTCACCTACAAAGCAGGCCAATACATTACCTTAAAATTAATAATAAATGGCAAAGAAGTGCGCAGGCCATATTCGCTTAGCAGTTGTTTTGGGGTTGATGAAGAGTTATACATTACTGTTAAGCTTATCGAAAATGGAGATGGTTCACGGTATTTACATAACCAAGTAAAAGTTGGTGATAGTATTGAGGTTTTAAAACCAAACGGACAATTTATTTTACCAGAAAACAAACCAAAACAAATTATATTTTTAGCAGCCGGAAGTGGTATTTCGCCAATTATAAGTTTAATAAAAGAAGCCCTTTATCACACAAACTCAAAAGTGCTTTTAGTTTACAGTAACTCAAGCATAGAAAGTACAATTTTTTACAACGAGTTAAAAGAATTATCAAAAATATTTTCTGGTACATTTGAAATAATATGGCTATTTAGCAACCATAAAAACCTAAGGTTAGCAAGGCTTAATAGGTTTATGCTTGAAGAAATTGTACACCTACATGTAGCACAAAAAAATGAGGTGTTATTTTACACTTGTGGTCCGTTTAATTATATGGAAATGATATTTATAACACTGCTAACTATGGGTTATAAACAAGAACAACTATATAAGGAAACGTTTACAATACACGATGATGAAGATGATGATGAAGGAAGTTTAATTACCGAAAAAAATACACCCGCTTATGTTGATGCATTTGTAACAGTGAACATGCACAATAAACAGTTTAAGTTTAAGTTATTGGCTGGCGAAAGTATATTGCAAGCAGCCGAAAAACATAATATTGATTTACCATACAGTTGTAGCCAAGGTATGTGCAGCACTTGTGCTTGCCAATTAAATAATGGTGAGGTTTACTTACGTTATAATCAAGTATTAACTGATAAGGATATAACAGAAGGCCGCATTTTAACTTGTACGGGCCATCCAATTACCAACGAGGTTGAGATTAGCATTATAGCGTTTTAATTAATCAAACAACCACAGGTTTTGTAAGCGTATAGCAGCCAAACAAAGCAATTCAATTCGTATAAAACAAAGTATATTTGCACCATGAAATTAGACATTTTAGCATTTGCAGCACATCCTGATGATGTAGAATTAGCCGCATCGGGTACTGTTTTAGCACACATAGCTTTAGGCAAAAAAGTAGGTATAATTGATTTAACACGAGGCGAATTGGGCACACGTGGCTCGGCTGAGTTACGAGATGAGGAAGCCGCGGCATCTAGCAAAATACTGGGTATACATGTTCGAGAAAATTTAGGTTTGCGTGATGGTTTTTTTGTTAAAGATGAAGCTACTTTATTAAAAGTAATTACCATGATTCGAAAATATCAACCCGAAATAATAATATGCAATAGCGAGTTTGATAGACATATAGATCATGGACGTGCAGGAGATTTATTACATGATGCCTGTTTTTTAAGTGGATTACGAAAAGTTGAAACTACTTTTAATGGAGTAAGTCAAGCTGCTTGGAGACCAAAATCTACCTACCACTACATACAAGATTACATGACTAAGCCAGATGTAATTTTTGACATAACACCTTTTTACGATAAAAAAATAGAATCAATAAAATCTTTTAAATCGCAGTTTTTCGACCCAAATTCTACTGAGCCAGAAACACCTATTTCTAATAAAGATTTTTGGCCATTTATAGAGGCAAGAGCGAGAGAATTTGGAAGACTTATTAGTGTTACTTATGCCGAAGGCTTTACTGTAAAACGCCCAATTGGTTCACAAGATTTAACACAACTTTTATAACAATTTATACAATTTTATCTGCTGGTGGTAAAACCCCAAACTGTGTAAAATGATGTATAAAATGTTTGTAATGCATCCATAACCATTCGTGATAATTTAACTCACCAAACACGTTATGCATGTGTTTTATAGTTGGCTGTGCAGTATAATAATTTTTAAATAATTTCAGTTCAGTTTTTAACACTGCAATAGCAGTTGCAATATCTGCATGCA
>JAGPCI010000347.1 GCA_018058165.1 Bacteroidia bacterium | reverse complement strand
TTTTAGAAGCTGTAAGAAAGCGTCCAGCCATGTACATTGGCGATATAGGTACCAGAGGATTGCATCACTTGGTTTATGAAGTTGTAGATAACTCAATTGATGAGGCCTTAGCTGGTTACTGTAAAAATATTAATGTAACCATTCATACCAACAATGCCATTTCTGTTTTAGATGATGGTCGTGGAATTCCTACAGGAATGCACACCAAAGAAAAAAAGTCGGCAATGGAAGTTGTAATGACTGTATTACATGCCGGTGGTAAATTTGATAAAGATACTTACAAAGTTTCGGGTGGTTTGCATGGTGTGGGTGTAAGTTGTGTTAATGCACTTTCTATTTTAATGCGCACAACGGTATACCGCGAAGGAAAAATTTGGCAACAAGAGTATAGTTGCGGTAAGCCTTTGTATGATGTAAAAATAATTGGCGATAGTGATAAAAACGGAACATTACAATATTTTGAACCAGATTTAAGCATTTTTACCGAAAGCGTTTATAAGTTTGATACACTTGCTGCTAGGTTAAGAGAGTTATCTTTTTTAAACAGAGGCATACGTATTCATTTGCAAGACGAGCGTCCTGATGAAGCAGGAAATTTACGTGAAGAGACCTTTTTTAGTGAAGGCGGATTAAGAGAATTTGTAAACTACCTTGACGGAACTCGCGAAAAAATATTACCTGAGCCTATTTATGTTGAAGGTGAAAAAAATGGAATGCCTGTTGAAGTTGCAATGATTTACAACAGTGGTTATGCAGAGAATTTACATAGCTACGTAAACAATATTAACACCCACGAAGGTGGTACACACGTTGCGGGTTTTAGAAGAGCATTAACCCGTACATTAAAATCATATGGCGAGAAAGAAGGGATGTTTAAAAACCTTAAGTTTGAAATTGCTGGTGATGATTTTCGTGAAGGTTTAACTGGAGTTATTTCGGTAAAAGTTCAAGAGCCACAATTTGAAGGACAAACCAAAACAAAACTAGGTAACAGCGAAGTTACCGGAGCGGTTGATCAAGCAGTGGGTGAAATGCTAAACAACTACCTAGAAGAAAACCCGAGAGAGGCTAAAATTATCGTACAAAAAGTAATACTAGCCGCAACTGCTCGCCATGCTGCAAAAAAAGCACGCGAAATGGTGCAACGTAAAGGCGTTATGAGTGGTGGTGGATTGCCAGGTAAATTAGCAGATTGCGCAGAATCAGATCCTGCAATATGCGAGTTGTATTTAGTTGAGGGAGATTCGGCTGGAGGTACTGCAAAGCAAGGCCGTAACCGTGCAACCCAAGCTATATTACCTTTACGTGGAAAAATATTAAACGTAGAAAAAGCTTTAGAGCATAAAATTTACGAGAACGAAGAAATTAAAAACATGTTTACCGCCTTGGGTGTAAGTATTGGTACTGCCGATGACAACAAAGCTTTAAACATGGACAAACTTCGTTACCATAAAATAGTTATTATGACGGATGCTGACGTGGATGGTAGCCACATTCGTACGTTAATTTTAACCTTGTTTTTCCGTTACATGAAAGAGTTAATTGAGTTTGGATACATTTACATTGCCCAACCACCATTATACTTAGTAAAAAAAGGAAAAGAAGAAGAATATTGCTGGACAGAACCACAACGCGAAGATGCAGTATTGCGTTTAGCAAAAGGTGGTAACCCAGAGAGTGTAGGTATACAACGCTACAAAGGTTTGGGCGAGATGAATGCTGAGCAACTTTGGAGTACTACAATGGATCCAGAAAGACGCACACTTAAAAAGGTAACTTTAGATAGTGCTGCCGAAGCTGACCGTATTTTTAGTATGCTAATGGGCGATGAAGTTCCACCACGTAGAGAGTTTATTGAAGCCAATGCGAAGTATGCGAATATTGATGCGTAAATAAATTTTGAATGTTGAGTTATGAGTGTTGAATTAAAGAAGCAATTCAGCTAACATAAAGTCGTTACTAATAAATAAAGATTCAACACTTCATTAGCCGGTTTTCCCTCCCGAGTATCATGAGGGTTGAGTAAATGTTTTGAACATTTACTCTCATATATTAAAAATCCTGCATTGCGAAATGCAGGATTTTTTTATTTAAAACTGTGAAAGTAAAAGGTGTGATAAATTAAACTCAAAAAAAAACACCACTAATGCGTGGTGGTTTTTGTAATTTTATTTGCGGCCCAAAGTTCAGTTCTTATTAATTTGCCAGTATGGTTATAATATTTCCAAGTGCCCGTTTTTCTTTCGTTATCAAAGTATCCGCTACACTCAAGGTTTCCATCTTCAAAGTATCGGGTATATGGCCCGTTTTTAACCAAAAGCATGGTGTCGCGCATATTGCCTTTGTGGTCGGTAAATATTTTAATTTCTTGGGTATGGTGGAAAATTTCTTTAACTTTTTTATTCGTTAAAGTATCGTAGTAATAATATGTTTTTCCATTTTGGTCATCAATTACCTGTGCTTTTAATGCCACACTAAATAAGGCGAATGATGCAATTGCTATAAGTGTTTTTTTCATTGGTTTATAATTATTCTAAATCGTATTGTTTAATTTTACGGTACAAGGTGCGCTCGCTAATACCCAATTCTAATGCCGCTTTTTTTCTTCTACCATTATATTTATTTAACGCCTTCTTTATC
>JAGPCI010000346.1 GCA_018058165.1 Bacteroidia bacterium | reverse complement strand
AGTAGTGTTTACTAAGCAATCGTACATGTTATTAGTATTAAGGAATTGAAGTATTAGGCGTTTCACTTTTAGGTGAAACATTCATTTTCATTTGAAGTTCTCTATTGGGTAGTAAATTATCCTGTACACCAAGCTTAATTTTTTGTTGATTAAAAAACTCGTGCATGCTTAATGGTGGAACTTTGGTTGAATAAGAATTTACAGTAAAAAATAAACTTTAACACCCCACGTATCATACTCCCAAAACTAGGTGGTCGGTTAATTCGTATTGTTTGCTGCCGCGGGCTTGGGTGGCAAAGGTAAATACTTTTGAAGTAAAACACAAAAATTCTTTTCCATAGCAATAAAACTATGGAAAAGAATCTTTACCCCGTTGAAAAAAGGTTATTTTGGATGTGGTTTAATTAAAATGCCAATATGCAAAAATCTGTTTTGCAGAATCTTGTAAAAATACAAATTAACGCTTTTTTCATCTTTTTGCAGTATAGTTATCTACCATAAATAATAATAAATACAATTATAACCATTAATAAATATGCTATTACATTTAATATATTTATAGTGATTATGATTTTTTTATCTTCTAAATTATTATCATTTAAAATTAAAAAAGGAGTGTATGGGTTGATACCAATGCCTCTAAGAAACGTTTGTTTTAAAAAAAAGATATAGAAATTTCGCCCTGCATCCTTATCTTTTTTATATTTAAGATATAACCAAGCCTTGCATATCCATATTGTGTATAGGCTAAAAGATAATATAATAACTATATGTGCCATGTTATTCTGTTTCTTTAATGATTATTTTGCTTTCTACTCCAAGGAACAATGCTGTACCAAAACCAATCTCTCTAGAATGAGTTACTTTTCCTCCTGGCTTAACATCAACACCTAATTTTTCGCTAAAAGCATAACTGCTGTTGTGTGGATACTTACCCGCCAGCGGGTCAATGGCACCAAAGCGTATTGCCCAACTGTTGTAGTTGCGGAAGGTGTAGTTTAGGTGCTGCCCCAAGCCCCCAATTTTGTTGTCCGCCTCTTGCCCTTGGAAGCCAAACCTATACCCCCCCGCATTTTTACTACGCCCAGCCTGCAACATGCCGTAGGGGTTTAATTGTTGAGGGTTAGGGTAATCAAAAAAATATTTACACTTTATGAAATATAAATAAATATAATTTTTTTTATGGGTTTTGCAATTTATTTTTATTCAAATACTCTTGGTACATTTTTTTACAATCTCCTTTTTTAGGAACTGTAAGAAAACAATCGTTTAATGGCATATCATAATGAAGTGATATCATCGTCTCTAAGATAGATTGTTCGTAATTAATTACAAACATTTTACCTTTAGCTACAGTACCTTCTTTTATGATTTTTTCTGCATCATCACTGCTCAGATTATTGGTTCTGTTTGCAACACCACAAGGACGACTGTATCTTACCCCTTTCGCATCAGTAAAACTAACCTGAATACCCTGGCGGCTACCTCGTGAAGATTTTATTTGTGTTATCACTCCACAAGCACAATATGGTCCATCGGCTGTTTGGTCATGAATTTCCTGTAAAAGCATAAGCCCTCCAATACCTATAATTATTGGGATTATATAAGTAGCTATAGTTACAAGAATTGGCTTAAATCCATTTTTTTTACTATCAGACATGATTATTTGTTTAAATTAAATATATGTAGTTTCTCAAAATTATTAGCAACATTATTTTTGTAAGCATTGGCAACAGCCAATTTGGTGGCTTGGGTTTCGGTTTGTGGCTCTTTAATGTCGAGTACGGTTAGTTCGTATTGCTTGCTGCCGCGCAAATGTACGCTAATTTTTTGGTTTTTGGTGAGTTATGGGCGCAAAAAACTGCACCAGTTTAATAATAAACTGATGCATTGAATTATGCAATATAGATTAAGGAGTAGCTTCTATAAACCAAGCCAATACAAGGCTTTCTAATCTGTCATTTTTATACTCTTGACCACGATAATCAATAATAACACCATCATATCGGGTGTATATTATTTCTATACTATTGGCTATGCTTTTGTCTTCGTTGCTATTGACTTCAAAAAAACCTAAGCTAGTTTTTACATTTACTTTGCCATCAACTTTTTTTAACTTGTTTATTTGGTTGCAAAACAGGGCTATTTGCGAGGCATCTGTTATTGTTATATTTGCAACTATTTTTTTGTTGTAAGTTTTGTTGCTAATGTGTAATTTTTCAATACTTGGTGACTGAGAACAAAACGACAATTCTTTGGTTTTAACATTATTATTAAAACAAGAAATAAGTGATAAAACGATTACAAGCATAACAATACTTGTAATAAAACGAATTGATAAGTGTGTATTTTTCATAATGGTTGTTGTTTTTTTAAAATTTGTCGTATCTTGTGCCACAAAGTTAGGGGTTTAATTGTTAGGCAGTCAATATTTGGTTGTTTTTTCAAAATTATCCGCTAAATTGCCCATTACATGCCCCTACGCCATTAAATTCTTACACTTAGCTCTTTCATCAAATTATTCTTTATCCTCTCCGAACTTTATTTTTTTATGTTAACCGATTATCTAAATCCTGTATTACACACCCCAAATTTGGTTTATGGCATCAATCAATGGGGTAATAAAATGCAAATATACCATAC
>JAGPCI010000345.1 GCA_018058165.1 Bacteroidia bacterium | reverse complement strand
TTAAAAAAATGTAATGAAAAAAAGCCATGCCCAGCCCATAATAAATTTAAAATAGTGAGAGACGAATTAAAAGACATGCTTGAAACTACTACTATTAAAGAACTTACACTTGGATTAAAAGATGGCTTTACCTTTTTAAAAAGGTAGCTTTTTTTACCTTTAATTAAGACAAGTTTGTCCGAAATAAATTTAATATAAAATGCAAAACCAAAATTTATTTAATCAATCGGGTATTTTAATCACCCTAGTGCTCATAATTATTCCAATAGTTTTTGCCGCTATTTTAGTAGGCATAAAAACGATGAATGTAATTCAACGGTATTTTAAGAAAAAAGAAATCGAAAACTTTAACAATTACATTAAAGGATTAAACAAAGAAGAAGTTGAAAAGCTTGAAGCCAGAGAAAAAGAATTGGCTTATAAATTAACAAATCAAGAGCTTTCGGGCTTAAATGCAGCAGAGGATACTAGGGGATTAATAGAAAACATTAGCGTAAACTCTGGAATACCCTTTGTTACCGTAAAGAAAAAAGGTCAACCCCGACCTTATGTAGACCCCGCTTTAACAAAACTAATTATTTGGTATTTAGGTTGTGCTACTTTTTGGTTGGTTTTAGGAACCAGCATTGGCGAGTATCTAGGAATTAAATTTGTAGCGCCAGATGTAGACCAAATTAGTTGGTTAAGTTTTGGCAGACTTCGCCCAGTACATACCAATATGGTGTTTTGGGGTTGGGCATCACTAGCCATGATTGGGTTAGGAATATACGTTGTGCAAAGGGTAAGTAACACTGCGTATGCAAGCATTAAGTGGGCCTATACTGCATTAATACTAATTAACGCTTCCGTAATTATGGGTACCACATGTTTAATGGCTGGTATTAATAATGGTGGTGGCGAATACAGAGAATACATTTGGCCAGTAATGGTTTTATTTGGTGCTGGTATAGTTATTACCTTAATAAACTTTTTAAAAACCATTGCCAAACGAACCACCAAAGAAATTTATGTTTCAAACTGGTACATGGTTTCGGCAATTATGTTTTTATTGGTTATTGCTTTTGTAGCTTATTGGCCAACATGGCAAAATGGATTAGGCGAAACAATCGTTCAAGGGTATTATATGCACCAAGGTGTGGGTATGTGGTTTATGTTTTTTACATTGGGTTTAATGTATTATTTCTTACCTCAACAGCTTAACAAACCCATTTATTCTTATAGCATTGGTATTTTAGCTTTTTGGTCGCAAATATTATTTTATACTTTAATTGGCACGCACCATTTTATTTTTAGTGCTATACCTTGGTGGTTACAAACAGTGGCAATCGTTGGTAGTGTAGGTATGATTATTCCTGTTGCTGCAGGTACTACAAACTTTATCATGACCTTTAAAGGTTCGTGGGGTAAAGTTAGCAGCAGTTATACCCTACCCTTTTATTTAGTTGGCATAATTTTTTACTTCACAGGTTCAATGCAAGGAACTGCAGAAGCGTTTAGGTTTACCAATTTAATTTGGCACTTTACAGATTTTACTGTGGCCCACTCGCACTTAACTATGTATGGCATTATAACCTTTATGTTATGGGCATTTATATACACCATCTTACCACGCTTAACAGGAAACGAACCAAAACAAGTTACCGTTGGTGCACACTTTTGGTTAGCATTAATTGGGTTGATGTTTTATACCGTTCCATTAATGATTGGATCTACACTTCGTGGCTTAATGTGGATGGAAGCAAAACCATTTATTGATAGTGTTACCATGATGATGCCTTATTGGCTATGGAGGGCAATTGGTGGATCGTTGATGTGGATTTCGCATTTGGTATTTGCATATAATTTCTACTATATGATAACGCATAAACGTGAAGAAGAAATTCCTAAAACGGCTACTGAAATTTTAAAAGCTAGGGCTAATTTATTAACAAACGAAAAATAAAAAGCATATGGAACTGTTTAATAATCATAAAAAACTATTTACTACAGCACTGGCTTTATTTTTAATATTAACTATGGTGGTGGCTGTATTTCCTGCAATAAATAATCAAAAAAACAATGCTCCATTACCGGGTGCAAAACCTTTAACTGCTGATGAGTTTGCGGGTAAACAAATTTACATTGCCAATGGCTGTGTGGCTTGCCATACCCAGCAAGTACGTAATGTAGATATGGACAAAATGTGGGGCGAACGTCCTGGGATTGCAGCAGATTATGCTGGTATAACAAGAACAGATTTTTTTAGAAATACGGCTACTTTAATGGGTACCGAACGTACAGGACCAGATTTAATAAATATTGGTGCAAGACAGCCTAGTAATGCATGGCACTTGTTACATTTGTTTCAACCTAGAGCCACCGTTAAGCAATCAATTATGCCTGCTTATCCATGGTTGTTTACTGTAAAAGAAACATTAGATAAAAATGATGAAGAGGTTGTTATTCCTGAAGCATTTCGCAAAGGCATAAAAGGAAAGGTAGTTGCCAATAAAGAAGCACTTCAATTAGTAGCTTACCTTAAATCGTTAAAACAAACACCACTTCCTGCGGGCAATCCAGCACCTGATTTTTTATATCCTAATGCCAAAGAAAAAACAGCTGCAAGTGCGAGTGGAAATGCAACTGCATTGCCAGATGGAGATGTAC
>JAGPCI010000343.1 GCA_018058165.1 Bacteroidia bacterium | reverse complement strand
GATAAAGATGCATTACGTGCGATTGACAAAACCATAGCAGTTTTACCCATACCTGGGCGAGCAGCTAAAATCACCAAATCAGATTTTTGGAAACCTGATGTAATTCTATCTAACTTAGTAAACCCTGATGGAATACCTGTTAAGCCACCTTCTTTATCTTTTAATGATTCAATATCACGTATAGTTTCGCGTACAATCGAATTCATTTGTTTGTAATCGCGCTTAATATTGCCTTGCGATACTTCAAATAATTTACGCTCGGCACTGTCTAATAATTCAAAAGCATCGGCACTGTCTTCAAACGATTCGCGCTGTATTTCTGTAGAAATTCTGATTAACTCGCGCTGAATAAATTTTTGTGCAATTATACGGGCGTGGTATTCGATATTGGCTGCTGAGGCAACACGATTGGTTAATGAAGTAATAAAATAGGCTCCACCAACTAACTCTAATTGCGCTTGTTTGCGTAACTCAGATGTTACCGTTAAAATATCAATGGGTTGGGCATTACTAAACAGATTTTTTATTACCTGAAATATTTGCTGATGCGCTTCTTTGTAAAAACTTTCGGGCTTTAAAATATCCGATACTACCGTGATGGCGTTTTTTTCAAGCATTAAAGCTCCAAGCACTGCTTCTTCTAAATCAACAGCTTGTGGCTGCAATTTGCCTGTTTCTAATAATTGAGCAACATCATTTTTTTTGGTAATCGGTTTTTTTCTAATCTCAGCCATGGTAATTTTAATACAGCAATTTTGTGTTGTGTAGCTACCAAATGTACTTTAAGTTGGCATATTTTTTTTATCAAAAATGTTATACACAACCATGTAATTTATGTGTACATTGTGTGGATAGTGATGGCGCAAGTTTGGTAATGTGCTGATGGTAAATTGTATTTTGTTAACAAAGCGTGTGTTTGTAAAAGTGCTTAAAAATGCTTAATTACCTCATTACGTGTAATTGTGTTTACCCCTGATTTATATGGCTATTATTATTTCTTAACAATTATTATTTGAAAAATTACACCTGCATATTTTGTAAGTGTATATCCGCAAGCATATCAGTTTTTGATAAATTTGTACTCATCTTAAATATTCAATGTCTTTATTGTAAACTAAAGTTTGAATGACTCTTTCGGCCTGTGAGAATTTTAATTTACAATCAATGAGCCTGTTTGTGTGTTGGCCTTGTGTAAGCAATCCTGAAACGCAGTGGCTTGGATTGTGTGGCAAAAAACATGCTCAGTAGATTGTAGTAAAATTGTCGTCAGCCTTGATTTTTTGGTTACTTTTTTATCAAGAAAAAAGTAAGGGCGGTTTGGGTGCCAACCCATAAGGAGAGTAATTTTTATTTCAAATAAATTAATAAATGGAACTGCAATTATTCTAATTAAATAATTGGAGACCTTAAAGTGAATTTCCATTTATATGAGTTACTTAATAGTTTTGAAAAACTACTGGTAAGCTCAAGGATATAAATTTTTGCAATCAATAAACCTACAAATGCTATATTTTGCAAGCCTTAACCTATAGTTTACAAGTAACAATTATTTAACCTTTTGTGTTTGTTTGGTGCTGAGGCTATTAAGATTATATATAATACTAAGGTATTTATTTAAGCAATTTTTTAAGGTAAAAAGTTTAAAAAGCTGCATATTTGCACGTAGTACATTTTAAATACATGCATATTAAGTTATTACTCGTAATAATACTTGGCGCTATTACCACGCAGGCTCAAGTTCAATTTTCACAAAAAACTACCGATGTTGGGCGTATAAATCTTACCTTAAGTAACGCTGGTACTGTTGGTAGGCCTGCGGTAAGAAGCAATACACAAGGTCCATCTAGTATGGCGTACCCACAAAAAGGTAACGAGCATTTATTCGAATCAGGTATTTGGATTGGCGCAAGGGTTGATGGCCAACCTTTAGTTTCTACTAGTGCTGCCGATGCATCAAGTGGTTATAGTACTGGTGGTGCTGGTTTTGAGTTTACCCCAACAAGTGAAATTCAAGAAAGGTCATCACTTACTTCAAGTTCAAAATATACTGCTTCGGCAGTATCGCATCAAGATTTTGTTTTAGAATTTACAGATAGATATACCGTAGTACCAGGAACATCAACCCCAATTGGTTCGCATACTTTGCCTTTGCAAGCAAATGTTAAACTCGAAACTTATTCGTGGAACTATTCGTTTGCCGATTTTTTTGTGATATGCAACTATAAAATAACCAACAATAGTACTAAGCGTTGGGATAGTGTTTACGTTGGTCAGTGGAGCGATTTGGTGGTTCGTAATGTTAATGTAACACGCCAAACAGGTACAAATTTTTTTAACAAAGGACGCAATGGTATTGATACCAAATATAAATCGATTTATGCTTGGCTTAGTGATGTAAGTGCAGATGATTTGGATGAAATACGTTCGTATGGTGCAATACAGTTTTTAGGAATTGAGTACCGTGGAATGTTTTTTAACCCTGAAAAGCCCGATACTTTTTTGCAACGTGGATGGCCTAAACCACAAGTAAATTATAACTTTTGGAATTTTACAGCAACATCTTCTCAGTTTACCGCACCTACAGGCGAAGATGGAAGGTACAATAGGATGGCTAGTAGTATTGATACTACACAGCTTTTTCAATCGGCAATAGGGCCTTTT